>CAMMLF010000087.1 GCA_946497585.1 uncultured Clostridium sp. | reverse complement strand
AAACACCTTGAAAAACCTTGGAAAAAAATATATAATACAAATGTTAAATTATAATTATCCGTAAGATAAAATGGAGGTAAACTATATGGCAACAAGAGATAAAAGTACATTTGTACTAATAATATTTATATTATGTGGACTAGTTATAGGAGGGTTAATAGGAGAGTTGACACAAGGGGTAAGTTGGCTAAGTTGGCTTTCTTATGGACAAAACTTTGGGTTAACAGATCCTATATCATTAGATTTAGGAGTTGTAAGTCTATCATTTGCAATAATGTTTAATATAAATATTTCAAGTATAATTGGTATAATAATTTCAATCTTTATTTATAGAAAATTCTAGGTAATTAATGCAATACAAAAGCAATTTTACATCAAGTAAGTTTTAAAGGATATAATAAAGGATTTTGGGGGCAGAAAGGATAAACTTATGCCACTTAAAATGAAACAATTGCCAAAATCTGAAAGACCATATGAAAAATTATTAATGTATGGAGCAAAAAAGTTATCAAATGCAGAACTTTTGGCAATAATAATTAAAACTGGAACAAAAGAAGAAACAGCAATAGATATTGCTAATAGAATTTTACTGTTATCTGAAAATATTAGTGGACTAGCTAATATTTCAATCGAAACCTTAGAAAAGATTAAAGGAATAGGTAAAGTTAAAGCAATACAAATAAAAGCAGTATGCGAATTAGCCACGAGAATAAATAGCCCAATAAATAAAATAAATACGCAAATATTTAGGCCATCAGATGTGGCTAAAATGTTTATGCAAGAACTTAAGCATGAAAAACGAGAAATACTAAAATTAATTTTACTTAATACAAAAAATGAGGTAGTAAAAAATATAGAATTAAAAATTGGTTCAATTAGAGACATATATATAACCTCAACCGAAGTCTTAAAAGAAGTAATTAAAGAAGAATTAGATAGATTTATAGTGGTACATAATCACCCGAGTGGAGATTCAACACCAAGCCAAAAAGATATAGATTTTACAAAACGATTAGAAGAATGTTCTAAATTATTAAAAATAGACTTTTTAGACCATATTGTTATAGGAAAAGATAAATATACAAGTATAAAAAGATACTTAGAGAAAAACAATAATGTAAAAAATAATTTAGAAAAGAACTTAAATAACCAACTAAAGAAATTATAATTATGAAAAGTTACAATAGAAAGGAAATGCAAATTATGAATCTTAATTTATTAAACTTTAATTCAAAAGATATAGGTATGGACCTGGGTACAGCAAACATTTTAATTGCTTTGAAAGGCAAGGGAATAGTGCTAAGAGAGCCATCAGTAGTTGCCATTGACAAAGTTACTGGAGAAATTGTTGCAACTGGTAAAGAGGCAAGAGAAATGCTTGGCAGAACACCAGAAAATATTAAAGCCGTAAGACCAATGCAAGATGGTGTTATAGCAGATTTTACAGCAACAGGTTTAATGCTAAAAAATATGCTTAGAAAAGTATGCCAAAAGTATAATGCGGGAAAGCCTAGAGTTGTAGTTGGTGTCCCATCTGGGATTACAGAAGTTGAAAGAAGAGCTATTGAAGAAGCCTTTTTACAAGCAAATGCTAAAGAAGTATATTTAATACAAGAGCCTATGGCTGCTGCTATTGGTGCAGGTATAAATGTAAAAGAACCTATGGGAAATATGATAGTAGACATAGGTGGCGGAACAACAGAAGTTGCAGTTATTTCACTAGGTGGGATAGTTGCAAGCAATTCAATAAGAGTTGCTGGAAATGAAATAGATGAAAGTATAGTAGAATATTTAAAAAATCATAAAGGCATAGCAATAGGACAAACTGCAGCAGAAAGCTTGAAAATAGAGCTTGGTTGTGCTCTGCCTTTAGTTACAGAACTAACCAAAGAAATAAGAGGTAGAGACCTAGATACAGGATTACCTAAAAATGTAACTGTATCTTCAAAAGACATACAAGAAGCTATGAAAAAGCCTATAAATGAAATTTTAGAAGCTATAGTAAATACATTATCTGTAACTCCACCAGAACTAGCATCAGACATAATTGTTAATGGCATTTATTTAGCAGGTGGAGGAGCACAAATAAGAAATTTAGATAATCTTATTACACAAAAAACAGGAGTACAAACTTATGTTGCAGATACTCCGCTAGAATGTGTGGCAATTGGTGCAGGCAAAGTTTTAGAAAACATAGACAATTTAAAAAGTGTTTTAATGAATTCAGGAAAGAGAATGTAAAAAACTTATAATTCATTAAAAGCTCAACTATACATTCTTCCGCATTTCACTGCGCGGGTCGCTTCGCTCCAGCTTGCCCGCTACACTCTGCAGTTCTACTTAGTTAAAATTTAAAATGCTCGCGCTGCAACCGTTCGCTGAAATGCTCTAGAACATATAGTTGAGCTTATGAAAAAAGTTATAGGACCTTTAAAACCTAAATAAAAAATGAGGAATGATATTTGAATGAAAAATAGAGCTGGTCTAATCGGAATTATTATAACAGTAGTAATATTAATAGTAGTTGTAATAGTTTCAAATATTAGTACAGGTAATTTATCTTTCATAGAAGGCGCAGTTGGAACAATATTTGTACCAATACAAAATGGAATAGTATTTTTGAAAAATAAAATAACAGGCAATGAACAAGAAAATAGTGATATAGCAAGCTTACAACAAGAAAATCAAAGCCTAAAAGAAGAAAATAGCAAACTTCAAGAACAAGTTAGAGAACTAGAAATACTTAAATCAGAAAATAATACTCTAAAAGAGTATGTAAACCTAAAAGAACAATATTCTGAATATACTACAGTGCCAGCCTATGTTATAGAAAGAAGCATTAGCAATTATGAAAAAGTAGTTGTAATAAATGCAGGTACAGATGATGGCGTTCAGGCAAATATGCCAGTCATATCAGAATCTGGTTTAGTTGGATATGTAATATCTGCAACAAACAGCACAGCAAAAGTACAAACTATAATAGATACAGCTAGCAATGTTAGTGCAAATATATCAAATGTGCAAGATAGTGTAATATTAAAAGGAACACTTAATAATACAGAAACTGTTAGAGCAACATATATACCAGCTGATAGTACAATACTTCAAGGCGACCAAGTGGTAACTTCAGGACTAGGTGGTATTTATCCAAAAGGAATTTTAATAGGAACAGTTAAAAGTGTAGTAAATACTCAAAACGAAGCAGACAGATATGCTGAAATAGAAGTTGCTACAGACTTTTCGAGACTAGAAACAGTATTAGTAATTACTCAAAATTAATGATTTAATAAATATTCTAGAGCTTTTAGCGACCTGAGACAGCGGAGGAATTTGAATATTATATAAAGGAGATAAAATTGCGAAAGTTTAAGGTTATATTAATTTTATTACTAGCATTTTTCATAATATATTTCCTTCAATTAAACTTCTTTTCTTGGTTTAACATAGGAGGAATAATGCCAAACCTAATAGTAGTTTTAGTACTGTTTATAGGTCTATTCATAGGAAACAAAGCAGGTGCTATATTTGGCATAATATTTGGTATATTAATAGATTTAAACCTAGGAAAAACTATAGGGGTAACATCAGTGCTATTAGCGATAATTGGTTTGCTAGGAGAATATTTAGACAAAAATTTTTCGAAAGATAGTAGGGTAACTATTATTGTAATGTCAGCTGCAAGTACTTTATTATATGAAGTATGCACTTATGTTATAAGTATAATTCAAGCTGGTGTAACACCAGAAATACTTACATTTACGCTTACTTTACTCGTAGAAATATTATTTAACACAATGCTTATAATAATCTTTTATCCTTTAATGAAAAAATTAGGATATTATTTAGAAGAACAATACAAAGGTAAAAAGATTTTAACAAGATATTTTTAAATCAGTACATATATAATAGTTTAGCAAATAGGCAAAAGAGACTTATAAAATTTGAAAATAAAAGAGATTGGAGGAATAGTGGAAAATAGAAAAGAAAATAAATTAAGATACAATATATTAATTGCAATTGTATATATAATTGGAATAGTACTTTTACTTCAACTTTTTAATTTGCAAATAGTAAATGGACAAGAATATAGAGAACAGTCAAATACTAGACTTACAAGGGAGACCACAATAAAAGCTGCAAGAGGAAATATATTAGACAGTAGCGGGGAAAAGTTGGTTTCCACAAAATTGGTATATAATGTGGAAATATATAAGACAAAAGTAGATAATCAAACATTAAATAATGCACTATTATTATTAGCACAAACACTTGAGGAAAATGGAGATACATATGTAGATGATTTTCCAATTACAGTAGAACCATATGCATTCAAAAATGAAGAAACCGCACAAAGCTTTAAGGAACAAAATAATTTAGATTCAAGCTATGACGCAGAAGCGTGTTTCAACTATTTTAAAGAAGAATATGAAATAACCACAGATAATGTTCAAGATGCAAGAAAAATAATAACTTTAAGATATACAATTGCAAAAGATGGATATAGCAATACAAAATCTGTAGAATTAGCTTCAAATATAAGTAATAGCAGTTTAGCAAAATTAAATGAAATGAGTTCAAGCTTTCCGGGAATTAGTACAACTTCAGAACCAACATTATCATATCCTTACGGATTACTTGCATCACACATATTGGGCTATGTAGGACCTATAAGTGAAGATGAATTAAAGGCAAATCCAGATGAATATGACCAAAATGATATTACTGGTAAAACTGGAATAGAGCAAGTTCTAGAAAAATATTTAAAAGGAACAGATGGCGTAAAACAAATAGATATGTCAGTTGATGGTGTTGTAACAGATGAATATATTGCTGAGGAGGCAGTAGCAGGAGCAGATGTAATGCTTACAATAGATGCAGATTTACAAAAAATAACCGAAGATGCACTAGCTACAAATATTCAAATGATGCAAAATGGAGAGCTAAGCGACGCAGAAATGGCAAAAGAAGGTGCTGCAGTTGTATTAAATGTTAAAACAGGCGAAATCTTAGCAATGGCAAGCTATCCAAATTATGATCCTTCATTATTTATAGATGGTATAAGTACGGAAAATTGGAACAATTATTTAAATGCAGATGATCACCCACTTATGAATAAAGCAATTAGCTCAATCTCACCACCTGGTTCAACATTTAAAATGGTAACTGCAATAGCAGGATTAGAGAGTGGAGCAATAGATGTAAATACAAGAATAAATGACACAGGTGTTTATAGATATTACAGTGATTATCAACCAAGATGTTGGAGAAGCGGAGGACATGGTTGGCTTAATGTTACAAGAGCTATAGAAGTATCTTGCAACTATTTCTTCTATGAAACAGGTAGAAGAACAGGTATAGATAGATTAGTTCAAGTTGCATCAGCATTTGGCCTTGGTCAAAAAACAGGTATAGAACTACCAGGAGAAGAGGCGGGAGTTCTAGCTTCTAGAGAAACAATGAATCCATGGGTTGACGGATATACAATTCAAGCAGCCATAGGACAGCTAAATAATTCCTTCACACCTCTTCAAATGGCAAAATACGTTGCTATGGTAGCTAATGGTGGACAGAATATAGAATTAACACTTATTAAATCTGTAACAAATTCAGACGGTACAGAAGTGCCAAAAGAAGAAATAGAAAGCTATGTAAACGAAAAACTAGGAGTTAGTGGTAATAGCGGTTCAGACATAAACATTAGTGATGAAAATTTACAAGCAGTAAAAGAAGGTATGAGAGGCGTTACAAGTGATGGTTCAGGAACAGCTTATAGATATTTTTCAGATTTTGACATAGAAGTAGGAGGAAAAACTGGTTCAGCCTCAACTGACGAAAATGGTAATGCAAATGCATGGTTTGTTGGATTTGCACCATATGATGATCCAGAAATAGCAGTAGCAGTGTATATAAAAGATGGTCAACACGGAGCCTCTACGGCAGTAACTGCTAGAGAAATATTTGCTCAATATTTTGGTATGAACTCAGCAGTAGTTACAGAAGATATGTCAGCCACATCTGATATGCAAACGGTGAGATAAATCCACAATTTAAATAATAGAGTTGTATATTCAGCCGATGAATGCTATAATAAGCGCAAAACTTACGAAAGATAAAGGGAGGTTTGGAAAATTAATTTATTATTAGGGGAATTAAAAAATGTCTAGATGCATTAATATTTATTTTAAAAAAGATAGTATTGTAATGAAAATTAGAGAGGATGCTACAACAAATGAGATTTTAAACGAGTTAGAAGAAAAATTACCTGACCTTAAAGAATTTTATAAAGATGAAAAAACACCTATATTAGTTACTGGAAAAATTCTTAAAAGATTTGAAATAGACAGTATTCAAAAAATGATTCAAAATATAATAAAGGTAAAAGTTGATTTTGACAGTCCAAGAACTCTAGGATTACACGATATAAAAAGGACATTTAAAAAGGATATACAAATATCTGAAACAAAGTTTTATAAAGGTTCAATTAGGTCAGGGCAAAGACTTGAGTTTGAAGGAAGCATAGTCATAATTGGAGATGTAAATGATGGCGCAGAAGTAATTGCAGAAGATAATATTGCAATTTTAGGAAGCCTTAGAGGAATGGCACATGCAGGTGCTAAAGGTAATGAAAAGGCTATTATAGCTGCAAGTATAATAGAAGCTCCACAAA
This sequence comes from uncultured Clostridium sp., assembly GCA_946497585.1. Lineage (GTDB taxonomy): Bacteria > Bacillota > Clostridia > TANB77 > CAG-508 > CAG-793. Next base: position 165 of record CAMMLF010000087.1, on the reverse strand, counting down.
TAAGAATAGCTAGTAAGATACTAGAAAGAGAAAGAAAAGACATAGAAAGAGAAAGCTATTCTTATGCGTACATAAATGATGATGAAGTAATTGAAATGGAATAATTTTACGTTGGGGACGGTGTCAATAAGGTCCAACCTTTTTGACACTAACGTTGCAAGCAAG
>CAMMLF010000086.1 GCA_946497585.1 uncultured Clostridium sp. | reverse complement strand
ACTTTTTGTACCTCTTTATTTGGCATTACTAATAAACATTTAATTTTCATATGTATATCTTCCTTTCTTTTAAAACAAAGAGATTTGACAATTTCCTTTAATCATAACCTCTTTAAATTTATTTTGTATTGTTTTATCAACAATAATTTCATTTTGATTTGAGTTCATCATATTTTTTGAGTTTTTTACAAAAGCATTTCTAAATTTCCAATATTGTAAAAAATATAGTGGAGTTTCCATTCTAAACTTCATCTTTTGTGATATTGAATCACCACATTTTACTATTGCAGGTATTCCATATAATGCTAATTGTATATATGTCATATAAACACATGTACTTGAAATATCTGTTACATCAATAAATAAATCTTTTTGATAATCTATATTGTGTTCATTTAATACTTTTGCATAAGCTAAAACTAATCCGTCCAGAACCACAGGCCGGATCCATAACTGTTATGTATCCATTTGTTTGGACTTTTTCTTTAAGTGAATTTTCATCAGTTACTGACATTTCCGCCATTAATTCTGCAATATGTTCAGGTGTAAATACTTGACCTAAATTTCTATTTTTTGATGATATATTCATATAGATTGGCCCTAATATATCTACGATTTTTTTACTATCTTCATACATCATAATCAATTCCCCAAACATTTTTATAAATAGCGATTGCTCCTTTTTATTATAGGAATTTATTGTTCTTAAATATTCATTTTCTAATTCTTCATTTTTTGCAAAAGAATTATAAATGCTTATGGCACACATCTTTACGAAATCAGAAAAAATAGTTAGTCTATCATGAAAAGAACATAACTCATCATAAGTTTTTTTAAATTCCATATTTTTTAATTCATACATTTTGCACTCCTTTAATAATCAGAAAAAGACAGACTATATCTGCCTTTTCTAAAATAATTTTTATGCTGCTCTTGGAATAGCAGTATTATTTTTGCGATAAGTATTGAAAGTTTTTGCATTTGTTATCACAGGTTTTATAATAGTACAATTATCAGTATTATAATAATCTGCAATTTTTAAATTTGAGCCTTTAACTACATTAGATACTATTAATTGTGAATTGCTTGAATAATCTTTTATAAAGTCATAATCAGCACAAGATTCCATATCATCAATAAAAATAGGAAAATTAGTTCTTGCTATTTGATTAAACATATTAGCAAATTCTAATGCTGTTGCAATAGTTTCGGACCTAGATAGATTAGACAAAGAATTTCCTTTGTATGTAATGATAAAATCTTCTTTGATTTCTCCAGTAGTTTTTAATACAGAATAAAAGTTTACTTTAACATCTTTTAAATATTGTTTAGCAAGTTTCATCTTTTCTTCAATGTATGCAATATATAACTTTTGTGCAACTTTTCTAGCATCCTTTAATTGTTCTATATATTTATTTTGAGTAACAATTTGCTTATTAAAATTAGATATGTCAATTTTAGCATTTTGTATATTTTTTTCTTTGATAGAAATTTCATTATTAAATCTTTCTATCTCTTTTTTTTCTAATTCTAATTTATTTATGTTTTCCTTTAGATTAGCAATTTTTTTACTATTATCTATGATAGTATCTCCACCTAATGCGTGATATTGACATCTTTCCATTGCCAGTTTGAATTTCAAGTCTTTTTGCTTAGTCTCCAATGTATTTTTTCTATTAAAAGCATTTGTCAAATCTTTTTTCATATTAGCAATAGTCTTTTCTTTTGATTCATTTTGTATATGTTGTTCGCAAGTAGGGCAGATACAATTTGTACCTTCTTTAATTGCCAAATATTTTTGTTTACCAGTTTTCATTGTCTTTTCAAGTTCTGTGATTTCTGTTGATACATTCAAAATTTCATTTTCTAAATCTTCTACTTTTTGCTTTTGATTTTCTTTATCTTTAATTTGTTTATTATTAGATAATGAATCTAATTCTTGATAGGCAAGTGAAAGTTCAATTTCTTTCTCAAACTTTTTGGTTTCAGGTAATTTTTCATCTGCTATATTTTGTGCATAATCAATTTTTCCATTTAAAGTAGTAATATAGCTTTCAGATTTCTTAATATCTTGATTTAACTCTGACATATAAGTTGGTATATCTTGAGGGATACCTTCTAATATTTTTTGATCTTCTAGTTCTAAATTATCATAAGCAATATCCATAAATATATTTAATATATGCATATTTATAAAGTCCTCTTGTTCTTTTGGAGAAAGCATATAATAATATTTTACATCTCTTAAAATAACATCTTTGAAACTACTAAATAATTCCTTTTGTGATAATTCCTCGAATTGTTTATTAGTAATTTCTTGTAATTTATAAGAAGAATAAATTTCTTTTAATTCTTCTTCAGTGAATTTATCATATATTTCTCTTACATGGATTTTAAAATATCTTTTAAGTAAATTTTGCTTTTGCAAATCACTTAACTTATTAAATATTTCAAATGGTTTTATATCAGATAAATACTTATCTACCATTTCTTTTTGTTCTGCAGGTTTCTTGCTTAAGAAATAGAGCGGATTTATAATAGATAAAAATAATTTTTTATCTTTATAAAAGCTAATAAGTTCATTTTGAATTACTGGTTTTCCATCAAGAGTAAGAAAATTGTTTTTTGTTCCAACTTTATTTTTACCACGAACTAATATGTGTTTAATTCCTTGATTATCTGTAAAATGCAGTTCTCCATAAGAGGCATCGCATTTACGATGTATAAGACATGATTTTTCATCTCCAGACAAATTAGTTCCTAACATTATATTTACAATTGCATATAGTATATTGCTTTTTCCAGAACGATTTTTTCCAGTAATATTAGTAGTATCAAATAATTTGGTTTCAAATACACCTTTGAATTTTCTAAATCCAATTGTTTTTATATAATCAACTTTCATAATTTAACTCCTTTATCTATTTTTTGATTTTTTATTTTTTCGTTCATAAGGATTTCTTAAATATTGTGGTTTTATCCAATCCTCAGTTCCATTTTTAAATCGGACTAAATAATCTCTATAATAAGAATCTCTTTCAATAATAATAGCTGGTAAATTTTTATAAAAAACACCAGCATTTTCACCAGGACCGATATACAAATACCTTATGATTTTTTTTGAATTTATTATACATTGTATATTCTCCTTTTTTTATTTAATTTTTTTGTTCAATATTGACTTTTAGATTTTTTTTATGTATTATATATACAATTAATGCAAATGACATTTGTAAATAACTAGTAGTATAAGAATTGCCTTTCTTATGCTGCTATATTTTTTTCGTTATTTTGTACGAATTTTACTTCTGATATAATTTTTTTATCTTTAAACTCTTGTATCTCTGCCTCAAATACAGAGCCAATACCACATTCTAATATTGTATCAATAAGCTCTGGTTTAACAATAAAATTTATAGGTTTATCAGTCATATCATAAAACTCGCCAATAAAATATTCTTTTGGTTTTCCATCTTTGTTAAAAGTTTCTGTATGATGTCCTGTAAAATAGTAGCATTTATCAACATCAGGGTTTTCCTCAATTATAATTTTTTTTGTTGTTTTAGTCTTTCCTTTTGTAGTTTTGTTTTTAGTTTCTTTTACTTTTTCTTGTGTTTTCTTATTTTCTTGTTTTTGGGTATTTTCTACACTATTATTCACAGTTTGTACATTTGCTGTGGATTGTTCTTGTCTATTTACTTCAATTTCTGGGTTTTTTGTAACTGAATAAAAATCTTCTTTTTTCATAATATCAACGATATAATTATTAAAAGTTTTACCATCTTTAGAATTTTCAACTTGTTTTAAGAATAAAATATATCTTCCTTTAACACTATTACCTTGTGCTTTTTGTAAAGAAAAATATTCATTAAGTGAATCTATTGCTTGTGTACTTGTAGTTTTCATAAGCCATATTCTATCTGTTGCAATCTTAGGTATTAAGAATTTTAGCCAACCTACTTTTTTACAATCAGATGGACCATTTTCTTTTTTCTGTCTATATTGACATTCTTGTCCTAAACAATCGACTTTTTGCCAACCATCTTTTGTCTTTTGATTTGCTTGGTCTGTTCCAAACATACAATAACATACTTGGCCTGATTGATTTGATCTTGAATATTTTGCTGAAAAAGGCTCATCACTTATAAATTCTATTTCAATATATGTCTTTCCCTTATATATTTCATCAAATTTTTGTAAGTAGCCTTGCATAAATTGGTCTTGTACTTTTGCAATAAAATGACCTAATTCTTTTGCTCTTTTTTTACCATTTGCTGTTTCTACTTGTTCTCCATGTTGGATTCTTCCGAATTACTGGTAAATTTACATACCTTGTTTGTTCCATATTTTTTCATTCCTTTCATTCTACTATGCAGCAACTAATTCTTGTGCATAATAATAATTTTTTTGTACTTTTGTTAAATCAATAGTATAAACTGGATATATGTTATTTTTTATAGGACATATTCCTGTTTGACTTTTGATTATACCTAACTCTAATAATTGTGGTATTAGGGTAGGCTTGAATTTACAGTCAACCACAACCTCATCATCTCTTAACCTTTTACTATTTTGTTCAAGTGAAATATCTGCAAAATGTGCAGTTTCGTTTGTAGCTGGATCTGTACCAAATAAACTAAGTTGTAAATCTCCATTAGAATATCTTGAACTATGTAAAAAACAATTTTTGAATATAGTTTCATACAGTTCAAAACTAAATCCATTTTTCATAATAACTAAATCTCCTTCCATTATTTTTGTGTAAAAAAGATTTTTTTGATAATCCTCCTTTCCTTTAAATTTGGGCAAAAAAAGAGAAAGTAGTAATCTAAAAATGGGGGCGATACTTTTAGATATATTACTTTCTTTTTTATATAAGCATAACAAATAATCTATATATTTATTATAGCTAATACCCATATTATGCTACATTATAATAAATGTAGAAAAACTACTACTAACTTTATTTTAGTAGTTATGCCATAAAGATAAATCTTTATGGATAGTTATAGTATTTTAATAACTATAACATAATCTTTTACACACTTATATTTTACAAGTATTTCTGACATATTTCAATAAACACAGAAAAAATTTTTTAATGGTTGATATTTCAACATTTATTAACAAAATAAGTAGGGATTTAATAAAAAAATAAAGTAGAAATTCTACTCTATTTTAAGTTGTATTTATATACCTAATAATAATTTTTTCTTCTTCTCATATTCTTCAGAAGTAATTATATCGTCATCTAATAATTTTTTTAATTCTCGAAGTTCGTCGTATTTGTTATCTTTTTTTGTTTCTCTATTATAAGGTTTTTTAGTATAGTTTAACCAGTTTTCTTTGTTAGAAATATATTCATCTGTAAATAAAAGTTCCAGTTCATCTAATATAGAAAGAATATATTGATAAAATTCATCACCTTCTTGACCATTTGTAAAATATTTCTGCATAGTTTGTCTTGTTATAATAATACAATATTTATTATCAACTAATTGCTTTTCAAATAGGTCCATAATATCGTTTTTCAGTGTTTTTATTCTATTGTTTTTTTCTACAGGCTGATTCGATTCTGTGAGATTATATATATCTTCACGAAATGCAAGCAATAAATGTATTATATCTTTTTCAAATTTATCATGAAAATTTGTATAATAATTTGTATGATAAGTTGAAAAGTCATTAAAAATTTTTGCTCTTTTAATGTATAGATTCTCGTCAGGATGTATATCAATTAGTGCACCACAATTACAACAATTTATATAATAATTTCCCTTATTTTTAATTAAAATAAATTCACTATTTTTAGTTAGACAATTTGGACAGATATAAAGACCAACAAAACCTTTAGGCCAATATAATGTTAAAGACATATAATCACTCCTTTTATAAATTCTTTATATCATTATATATATTTTTTTGTCAATATCTTAATATAAAATACAAAATTGTTATAATTTCGACACGGATTATAAATTTTTTTAAAAAAAACCTTTAAACCTCGTTATCCCAACGAATTTGAGACTTAATATTTTTTTATGTTCAACATTCAACTATCAAAAAATATTAGGTAAAATAAAATCAGAAGGGAGGAAAATATGGAAAGGCTTTTTTTCACTTATTGGATTGCTAGACATGGAAGAAAAAATTTTGAAAAATTATCAAGCAAAGTTTGTCAAAAAATTAAAGTGCCTTTAATTATAAAACAAAAAGTAAATTTAGATGAATACTTATTTAATTATTTTGCAATAACCTATTATATTGTAGCATTACATTATTTTCAAATAAGTATTGATAAAATTTGTTTTTTAGTAGATTTAGCATTTACACCTGGAACTTGCAAACTGTTTTCACCAAAAGAAGTATTGAAAGTGCAAAAAGATAACATTCCAGAAATAATATCTTATATAAAAAAAGACTTGATATTATTTAAAAATATTTAGAGAGGAGGAATATTAATTCAATGAATGATAAAGATATTTTAAGTATAATATTTGACAAAATAGAAGATGATGGATGTTTTGATTTTGATGATCCAGAAAGAGAAACATTAGATGAGCGTGTAACTATTGCTGACCAAAAAATTACAAATTTTATGCACAAAAACTTACACCCAAGAAATAGAAAGAAATTGCATAGATTAATATTGAATTATAGTTTAGCCACAGGTTCATATTATCATAAAGAAAATGAACTATTTTTTAAAAATGGTGTTGCAATAGGTATTAAAATTATTTTAAATGCTCTATCTATGAAAATGTAATTATCATTGCTCTATATATTATATATAGAGCAAAAAAATAAAGTAATTTATATGTAACATAACTACACTTATGTTACAAAAGAAGAAAAATATAGATAATAATTAAATAATATATGTAACATAATTGACTAGAATACTATTAATTATATGTAACATAATTGACAGGGGGTGAAAATATGTTAGAAAGAT
>CAMMLF010000085.1 GCA_946497585.1 uncultured Clostridium sp. | reverse complement strand
TACCATTAATAAAAGTAGGAGTAACTTTAGAAAACTCACATATAAATTCAATTCGTTGTTTTAGACATTCCTCAAATTGTAATTCTTGTTTAATTATCTTCATTTTTTACACCATCCTTTCGTTTGGATGATTTTTATATTGTTTTTAGGCAACAAAAAAATCAACCAGATTTTATTTTCTGATTGATTTTGTATCAATTCTGTTCTATTAGTTCGAACAGATACGTCATTGGTGCAGGTGGTGGGACTCGAACCCACATGATTGCTCGCAGCATTTTGAGTGCTGTGCGTATACCAATTTCGCCACACCTGCATAAGTTATCTAATGTACTTTAATATAATAGCATAATTTATATTAAAAGTCTAGTTAAAAATGAAAAAATTTTTATTATTAATTGACATAAATTTTAATTATTATTATAATAATTAAAAATAAGAGAGGAAATAAAACGTAGTATGAATAAAGATATAGAAAAATATGCATCAGCAAAAACTATTTTTGGTTTTAATCTTTTAGCTAATAGGGCAAAACGTGAAGATGGAACAATTGACAAAGCAAAATTAGACCAATTATTAAAAGAAAAATATGAATATATAAGACGGAAGAATAGTAAAAAGAAAAGAAACTTCTCCAGAATTGTCTGAAAAAATAGATTACGACTTAAAAGAGATAGAATACTTATATTCTCTAATTAAAGATGAAAATTCCAGAAAAGAATATGATGTTTTAACAAAACAAGAAATGTATGCAAAAACTTTACCTTTAAAACCGGAAGAAGTAAGAACAGGAATTATAAGAAACTTTAATTCTAAACCTTCTAAAGAACAATGGTATCAATTTGAAGTGTCACCAGAGGGGGAAAATAAAAAACAAATATTAGTTATACCAAAAAGAAAATATCAATATACAACTCAGTTAGGAGTTATAGCATACTTAAATGAATATGATATAGTAAAAAATGTTGCGGGTATGGAAATGCATTTTACCGTTACTACAAACACTAGATTTGATGAAGTAGATAAAATTATTCATTTGTATAGGCCATTATCTGATAAAGAAAATGAATATATTAATATGTTTAATAATCAAATGTCAGACATACATTTAAGAACCTGCCAAAGAAAATTTAACGGATATATTGGTACTGTTGAAAATAATTTGAATGGCCCTGCATTTGACATGAATGATGAAGATTTTGCGGTTACTAAGGTTATAAGGGAAAGAGAACAAGATTTGGAAAGATAAAGTGTCTAATTATATATTCTCAAGTGTTACAATTCACAGCAAAAATAATTTAATTAAACTTCAATATACATTCTTTCACATTTCACTTCGCGGTTCGCTCCGCTCAGCGCTCGCACGTTACGCTCCACTCCTACGTCGCCTACGCTCACTTGAAATGTTCAAGAACATATATTGAAGCCTAGAATAAAAATCGGAACTGTGAATTGTAACTTTTTCAGTAAAATGTAAAATATTACTTGACAAATATATAAAAAAATATTAAAATGTTAGACAAGACTAACAAAAATAATTAAGCAGTTTTAAATCAAATTCATTAGACAAAAGTAGCTTAATAATTTTCATAAAAATAGAAAAGAGGTAAAAATGCTAGAATTAAGACATATAATGTTCGAAAGGGACAATAAAAAAATATTAAATGATATTAATTTAACAATTGATACAGGCAAGTTTATTGCAATAACAGGACAAAATGGTTCTGGAAAATCAACACTTGCAAAAATAATAATGGGAATAGAAAAGCAAGATTCTGGACAAGTAATATTTGAAGGACAAGATATTACTGATAAAACAATTGATGAAAGAGCAAGAATGGGAATAGGATTTGCATTTCAACAACCAGTAAAATTCAAAGGAATAACAGTATTAGATTTAATAAGATTATCTGCCAATAGAAAAATGAACAAAAAAGAAGCATGCGATATATTATCAACAGTTGGACTATGTGCAAATGAATATATAGATAGAGAAGTAAATGGTTCACTATCAGGAGGAGAGCTAAAAAGAATAGAAATTGCACTTCTTGCTGTAAGAGATGCAAAACTATGTATATTTGACGAACCAGAAGCAGGAATAGACTTATGGAGTTTCCAAAATTTAATAGAAGTATTCGAAAATATACAAGAAAGAACAAAAGGAACAACTTTAATAATTTCTCATCAAGAAAGAATATTAAAAATAGCAGATGAAATAATATTAATGAGAAACGGTAAAATACAAAAAACAGGTAAAGCAGAAGAAGTTTTAGAAGAAATGAATGTAAAACCACATTGCTGTAAGCTAAATAAAGGGACAAAATGTTAAGAGAGGAGACAAATAAAAGCATATATGGAAAAAATAGAAGAAGAATTATTAGAAACAATTGCAGGCGATGATGTAAGAACCGGAGCTTACAATATTAGAAAAAACGGAAAAGGTGTTGAAAGACAAATAACAGAAAACGTAAAAATAGAAACAAAAAAAGATGGCACAGGAATAGATATTTATGTAAAAGAAAATACAAAATTTGAAATTGTGCATATTCCAGTCATAATCACTCAAAGTGGACTAAAAGACGTTGTATATAATGATTTTTACATTGGAAAAAATGCAAATGTAGTAATTGTTGCTGGTTGCGGAATTCATAATGATGAGCATAATGACTCTCAGCATGACGGGATACATCGTTTCTTTTTAGAAGAAGGTGCAAAAGTAAGATATTACGAAAAGCATTATGGTGAAGGTAAAGGCGACGGAAAAAGAATATTAAATCCAGTAACAGAAGTAGAATTAAAAGAAGGTTCATCTTTAGAAATGGAGAGTGTACAAATAAAAGGCGTTGATTCTACAATAAGAGAAACTAGAGGAAAAGTATATAAAGATGGAAACTTAGTAGTAACAGAAAAAATACTTACTGCAGGAACAGAATTAGCTAAAACCGTGTTTGATGTAGATTTGGAAGAAGAAGGAGCAAGTGTAAAAGTAACATCACGTTCTGTTGCAACAGAAAATTCAAAACAACAATTTGAATCTAAAATCGTAGGAAATACAAAATGTTTTGGACATGTTGAATGTGATGCCATTATAAAAGATAATGCAAAAGTAACTGCAATTCCTGAAATAATTGCAAATAATGTAGATGCAAATTTAATACATGAAGCAGCTATCGGAAAAATTGCAGGAGAGCAATTAATAAAACTAATGACATTAGGCCTTTCAGAAAAAGAGGCAGAAGAAAAAATAATTGAAGGATTTTTAAAATAATATTCAAATAAACCATTTGTTTTACATAAACTATAATATAGGAGTGTAAATCAAATGGCTTATTTTTTAAAAAGAGATTTTCCATTATTAATGCAAAATAATATTGCTTATTTAGACAGTGCTGCCACAACACAAAAGCCTATGCAAGTTATAAATGCTATTAGCGAATACTATAAAAATTCTAACGCAAACCCTCATAGAGGAGCATATAAATTGAGTTTAGAATCTACAAAAGTGTATGATGAAGCAAGAAAAAAGGTAGCAAAGTTTATAAATGCCAAAAGTGAGAATCAAATAGTATTTACTAGAAATGCAACCGAAAGCTTAAACTTAATAGCATATAGTTATGGATTAAATAATTTAGGTAGTAAAGATAAAATTGTACTGTCAATAATGGAACATCATTCTAATTTAGTACCATGGCAATATGTATCGAGAAAGACTGGTAGTACATTAGAATATATGTATATAAATAAAGCAGGAGAGATAACAGATGAAGAAATTGATAGTAAAATAGTGGAAGGAACCAAAATTGTAGGAATAACCCATGTATCAAATGTGCTAGGAACAATAAATCCAATAGAAAAAATAATAAAAAAAGCTCATAGTGTTGGGGCTATTGCTGTCGTTGATGCATCACAAAGCGTTCCACATATGAAAATAGATGTTCAAAAACTTGATGCAGATTTTTTAGTGTTTTCAGGACATAAGATGTTAGCTCCACTTGGAATAGGTGTGTTATATGCCAAAAGTGAACTATTAGAAAAAATGAAACCATTTTTATTTGGTGGAGACATGATAGAATATGTCTATGAGCAAAATGCTACATTTGCCGAAGTACCTACAAAATATGAAGCTGGTACGCAAAATGTAGAAGGTGCAGTTGGACTATCTGCTGCAATAGATTATTTGAACAATATTGGAATGAATAAAGTACAAACCATAGAAAAAGAATTAACAAACTATGCTCTGGAAGAACTACAAAAACTAGCATTTGTTACAATCTATGGTTCGGGCGGAACAGAAAATACTGAGACATTTTCTGATAGCAATAATGTGAGGAGTGCAGGATGGAATAATATAGAAAACAAGCAGGCAGGAGTTATTTCGTTTAATGTTAATGGGGTACATCCTCATGATGTAGCAAGTGTATTAGATAGTGAAAACGTATGCATTAGGTCAGGAAATCATTGTGCACAACCATTACTTAGGTATATGGGTTTAGAATCAACTTGTAGAGTGAGCTTTTATATTTATAATACAAAAGAAGATGTAGATAAATTGATAGATGCTTTATATAAAACTAAAAAGCTATTCGCTAAGTGGATAAGGTAGTAACAAGAATGAAATTTAACATATGCAATTCATAAAATTGAATATGTTAGAAAGTATGGGTTATAGGTAAACCCGTAAAACCTAAATAAAAATAAAGGAACGGAATATAATGGATGACTTAGAAGAAGTATATACAGATATCATAATGGAACATAGCATAAGTACAAAAAATAAATATAACTTAATTGAAAAAGATAAAGAAGAGCATGGGCACAATCCAAGTTGTGGAGATGACATTACACTTGAAATAAAGTTTGACGGAAATATAATAAAAGATTTATCTTATACAGGATATGGATGTGCAATATCTCAAGGCTCAGCATCCATTATGATAGATTTATTAAAAGGAAAATCACAAGAAGAAGCGATAAAGCTAATAGATATTTTTTTGAAAATGGTAAATGGAGAAGAAGTAGAAGAAGCGGGGCTCAATATGTTAGGAGACGCTAAGTACTTGAAAAGTATTACAAAAATGCCAGCAAGAATAAAATGTGCTAGTTTAGCATGGGAAACAATGAGGAGGATGATTTATTAAATTTCAACAGAATATGTACTTTTTAAAAATTTTGTAGTATTGTATTAATAGTAAAATAATTAATGAAAAGGACAATAATTATGAATAAATACAATATATATGGTATAGAAATTGAAAAGAAAGAAGAAGGCAAAGTGAAATTAGGCTTTATTTAAAAAAGAAAACTCACCCTTACGAGTGAGAAAGAAAAATCTTTTTTAGACGGGAACTTACCAGTTGATATGCTGGGTATTAACATAACCGTCTTTGGAGATACGAACTATAATTGTGACTTCCCCCCACTGGTATGCGTAAATTGTATTCCCGGAGGGGGTATTCGTGTAAAGCGGTGAAAGGTTCAGAACTTCATCAGCAGTAATAATCTGAATCCGATGTTCTTTTCCTCTAAAACAGTTAATAGCTTCAGCTATTATCCCTGCATCGTAGAGATCAATCCTCGTCATAATGAGCCTCCTTGTGCAATAGCACTTTTCTAATGTTGTTGACACTTATGATGAAACGGAGTAAAACAAAATGTTTCATCATTTATAATTAAACTACATTTTAAATAAAATTGCAAGTTTTTATTTAATAGAACAGTGGTAACGAATAAGAAAATTTTCCTTGAAAAATCAATATACTTTAGTAATTTGGGTACATAGTGAAATATTGTTTTCGTAAATACTTCAGTTGTATTTTTTGAAAATTCTTTTTTTATATATACCACCTTCCTTTGTATTTTTTCAACTATATTGTATCATATTTGTGCGAAAAATTATTTTTTAAAAGAAAAAACATAGCAATTTTTTGTTAATCTTGCTATGTTTTTCACTTTATTCTTTTTTATTCGTTACTACTGAAAAACAATTGGGCAAATCTTACTATTTTTATTATATAGTATATATCATAAACTAATAATTTGCTTAATAATTTCTACGTCTTCTATTTTGTTAATTCCAAAGCATTTCTTTCCTAAATCTTTAATTGAAGCTCCTAAATGATACATCTCTTTATTATCTATTACTATAAATCTATCGTGAAACTTATTCGTCTTAGCAACTTTTAATAAAGGATATTCCTTATTAAATTTTTGAATATCTATATTTTGAATATTACTTTTGTTAGATGTTAAAATAACTACTTCTACATCATTCTTCTTTTTAGTTAACATCTTTAATATATTATCATCAACATAATTATCTATTATTAAAATCTTCTTGCTTGCTTTTTTTATAATATCGACAATAAGACTATAGGCATCATATATTTGTCCTTGAAAAAATATTCTTTGTTTTATGTTTTCTTCGAGTTGCAATTGATCAAATATTATATCGAATTTTTTGTCTTGTTCAATGAACTTTTTATCCATTTTATTCTCAATAGAAACTACTTTCTCAAATAAACTCTTATTTATATTCATAAATTTTCTCATTTCTACAAAAGCATCCATAATTTTAATACTAACTTGTACAGCAATTTCATTTTTCAATATTCCTGACAGCATAGCTATTCCTTGTTCTGTAAAAACATAGGGTAAATATTTTTTACTCCTGTATTTATTATCTTCTAATTTTGAGGTAGTCACAATTTGTGACCACATAATTTCTAATTCTTCTTCTGTTAACTGAAAGCAAAATCTTTCTGGGAATCTTTCTATATTTCTTTTAACCGCTTGATTTATTTTTTTAGTTTCATAATGATATAACATAGCTACATCACTGTCCAACATAACTTGCTTTCCTCTTATGGTATATATTAAATATTTTATCTCTTCATTAGATATTTCATTTTTAATTAATATTTTGTTTTCTTCCATAATACCACATCCTTTAATAAAACTAACAATATTATAAAACAAGTGTTTGCATAGGTCAAGAGAAATATAAAAATTTCTGAACTAATTGTAAGAATTTTGCCTCGTAAAAATAGATTTATTAAATTTAACCAGAACTATGGAAAGTTTTAAACAATTGTAATATAATCATAAAAACATTTAAGTA
>CAMMLF010000084.1 GCA_946497585.1 uncultured Clostridium sp. | reverse complement strand
CATTGACACGATAGTGTCAAAAAGGGGCGTCCCTATTGACACGTCCCTATTGACACTTCCCTATTGACAACTCTTAAGAAATATAAAAAAACAAGTATATATAGTAAAAAAATGGAAAAACTATTATCAAGGAGGAGTTCTTGTGATAGTTTTTCTTTTTACTTTGCTAATCATTTTAGTATTGCTAATAGCTATACTGACAACTGCAAGGATTAAAATAGTAATAAAAAACGTAAATATAGAAAATATAGAAGACGCCATAAAAATATTAGATATATTGCTTTATGAAAAAGATGATAAGCTAAAACTAAATTTTCTAGACTATTTAAGTTTTTCAATAAAACTAAAGATACTTGCATTTGGAAAATTACCAATACTATCAATTAAATTAGACAATAATAAAATAAAAAACATAATGCTAAAACAAATAGACAAAGAAATAAGAAAGCATAAAAATATAGAAGAAGATAAACAAAAAGCAAAAGAATTGTCTAAAAAAATAGCACCACTCATTAACTTACAAAAAGGCAATTTAAACATAGAACTAGGAACAGAAGATGCAGCGTTTACAGCAATTGCAAGTTCAATTGTGAGCATATTTATTGCAGTAGCTCTTCCATATGTAGCAGATGTAGAAAAATACAAAAACTATAATTATAAAATAACTCCAATTTATTTAAGTAAAAATGTATTTTTTTTACAGTTTAGTTGCATAATAACTATAAAATTATTGCATGTTTTTAAAGCAATATGCAAAAGTTAAAAAGATTTGACTAAACTTCAATATACATTCTTTCACATTTCACTTCGCGGTTCGCTACGCTCAGCGCTCACACGTTACGCTTCGCTCCTACGTCGCCTACGCTCGCTTGAAATGCTCAAGAAAATATATTGAAGTGATACTCAAAACTATTAACAATAACAAGAAAGGAACGTGATTAAAAATGAGTGAATATCCAATTGAAGGATTAATGAATACTGCAATGAACAGTATTAAAGAAATGGTTGATGTTAATACAATTGTTGGTGACCCAATTCAAACATCAAATAATGTGGTAATAATACCAATATCTAAAGTAAATTTTGGATTTGCAGCAGGTGGAAGCGAATTTAATGGAAAGACAAAAGACCCTACCAAAAAAGAGCAAGAAATATCAAAGGAAAGACTACCATTTGGTGGAGGTTCTGGTGCAGGAGTTAGCATATCTCCGATAGCATTTATAGTTGTACAAGCAAGTGGCGTTAAATTACTTCCAGTAGAACATTCATCATCTATTGATAAGTTACTAGACTTAGTGCCAGATTTAGCAGACAAATTAAGTGAAATGCTTGGAAAAACAATGAATGGAATAAAACTTAACAAATTGCAAAAAGAAGCAATGAAAGACGGAAAAAATAGTGAAGTTAAAATAACAACTACACCGGCAGGAACTACAACAGAAGTAAAGCAAAGACCAAGTGGAAATGTAAATGTAGAGCCTACTTATGATATAGAATATGATGAAACAGATATGTAAAAAGTCTTAAGTTTTATTAGCACTAATCTTAATTAAATTAGTGCTAATTTTTATTGCAAATAAAACAAGCTCATTTGGTGGTAATTTTTTATGTTTAGGAAAGCACATTAAATATTGTAAAAATCAAATAATAATGATAAAATAATAGCATAAAAATGATTAAACTTTTATAAAATAAAATTAAATATGAAAATACATATAGATAAAATTGAAATTTTTAAAAGAAATTACAAAATATAAAAATCAAGGAGGCTTATTTGAAAGAGTTAGAATATATTTTAGGCGCAAGCAATGTTAAATACAATGAACCAATGAGCAAACATACAAGTTTTAAGGTAGGTGGAAATGCTGACATATTTATTACAGTAGATTCACAAGAAAAACTACTTAAAGTCTTAGAGTTCGTCAAAAATAATAAGTTCGCAAGGATTAATCAAACATGGCAAAAAGTAGATACATATAATAAAAATAAAGAAGATGAAAGTGGGCAAAGCATGCCAATTACTATAGTTGGCAATGGTACTAATCTCTTAGTAAAAGATGGTGGCATAAGAGGCTTAGTTATAAAATACATAGCAAATGATTATTCCATAGTAGATAGTAAGAATACAAATATAGAAGAAAAGAAAAGCCAAACAAGAAATTCAAGCTTAAATCAAGATAAAAATGAAGATGAAAGCTACTATGTCACAGTTTCATCTGGTATGACAAATGCCTTACTTGCAAAAATCTTATTAGACAATAGCTTATCAGGCTTTGAGTTTGCAGGAGGCATACCAGGAACCATTGGCGGAGCAATTTATATGAATGCAGGTGCATATGGCCTTGAAATGAAAGACATTGTAGTTAGTACAAAATATCTTGATTTAGGTAATTATACTACTAAAATGGCTATAAATAATGAAAATGCATATGAATTTGCTACAGAAAATAAAAATATTTATGAGATTAAAACAATAGCAAATAATGAACATAAATTTGAATATAGAAAAAGTATATTTCAAAATATAAATACAGTTATATTAGAAACAACATTAAAACTTCAAAAAGGTAATAAAGAAGAAATAAAGGCCAAAATGCAAGAATATGCAGAAAAAAGAAAAGCTACTCAACCACTAGATAAGCCAAGTGCAGGAAGTACATTTAAAAGGGGAACAGATTTTATTACTGCAAAACTTATTGACGAATCCGATTTAAAAGGGTATAGTATAGGGGGAGCACAAGTGTCAGAAAAACACGCAGGCTTTATAATAAACACAGGGAATGCTACAGCAAAAGATATAATAAATTTAATAAACTATGTAAAAGAAAAAGTATATGAAAAGTTTGGAAAAACTATAGAAGAAGAAGTAAGAATAATTGGTAAAGATTAAAACATTAGAATAATAGATAAGTACAAAATCGCAAAACAAATTCTAAAAAATGATTGAAGATGCAGAAAGGATTAAATTATGGGATTTTTTAAATGGTTTACTTCAAAAGCAAAAATGAAAAGATGGATGCTTTTAATATTAGTAGGTGTTGTACTAGTTGGATATGGAATTTCAAACTTATTATATTTTAATACTCTAGGAGTAGTAGAAATATTAAAAATTGTAGTATCATTTGTGATAGGCTTTACTGCTATAGTAATAGGCTTTGTGTTTATGCAAAAAAGAACCTTAGAACTATTAATAGAAGAAAGCGATACTAGAAAAGAAACTCAAAATATAAATAAACTTATATTCAATAAAAAGGTGTATAATCAAGGCCCTAAGATTGTTGTAATAGGTGGAGGAAGCGGACTTAATACAGTACTTAAAGGACTTAAGAATTACACAGATAACATAACAGCAATAGTTACTGTATCAGATTATGGCAAAACTCCTACAGATTCAAGAAAAGCGCTTCAAGTATTACCTTTAAATGATATTAAAGAAAGTTTGATTGCACTTTCATATAATGAAAATGAAATGGAAAATTTGTTAGATACTAAATTCACATCCGGTCAGCTTAAAAATTTGAGCTTTGGAGACATTTACTTTTTGGCAATGAATAATGTTCATAAAGATTTTACCAAATCAATAGAAAGCTCAAGAGAAGTGCTTAACATAACTGGTAAAGTTTTACCGGTTACATTAGAAGAAATAAAAATTTGTGCAGAGCTAGATGATGGAACAGTTATAGAGAACAGAGATAAAATACCAGAATACGTTAGTGAAACTGCAAGTAAAATAAATAGAATATTTATCAGTCCTACAAATTGCAGTCCAGCACCGGGAGTTATAAATGCAATAAAAGAAGCTGACGCAATTGTTATAGGACCGGGAAGTCTTTATACAAACGTTATACCAAACCTTTTAGTAAAAGGTATAGCAAAAGCTATTCGCGAAAGTTCTGCTATGAAAATATATGTAAGTAATATAATGACAGAACTTGGACAAACTGATGAATATACTTTATCAGACCACATTAAAGCTATAAATGATTATGTTGGAACTGGAGTTATAGATTATTGTATATATGACACTGGAGAAATAGTACCAGAATTTATTAAAAAGTACAATTTAAAAGGCTCTGACATAGTAATGCCAGATACAAATAAAGCAAAAGAGCTTGGAGTAAGACTTGTTCAAAGAAACTTATCTAAAGTTGAAGGAGACTCTATAAGACATGACTCAGATGTTATAGCTTCTACAATTATACAATTAATATGTGATGAACTTAAATTTGAAGATATGCAAAATGACAGTCAATATATGCTTTTAAACTCTAGATTAAAAGAGTCTAAGAGAGAAATTAAAAAACGTGAAAAAAAGGATAAAAAATTCCAAAAATCAGGAAGAAAACCTTTTGAAAGAAGAGATAGTTCATCAAAAAGCAAGTTTAATGCAAAGTATAAAGATAGGATAGAATCAATTAAAGATAGTGATAAAAAAATAAAAGTCAGAAGAAAAATGATGGAAGTAAACGAAAAACGTAAAAAGGAAGAAAAATAGTAGACTGAAAATAAGGCACAAGATAAAATTAGGCAAAATTATAGAGAAGCAAGAACTATATAATTTAAGCAAATGGAGGAAAACAAATGAGAGAATGGGTAATAACAAATGGAATTGGTGGATTTGCCTCATCAACAGATATGGGGCTAAATACTAGAAGATATCATGGATTGCTAATTGCTGCATGCAATCCACCGGGCTTAAGAAAACTGATATTATCTAAAGTAGATGAAAGCATTGAACTAAATGGAAAAAAATATAATCTTTATACAAACACTTCAGGTGGAGTTACAACAGAAGGCTATAAATATATGCAAAAATTTGAAAAAACTATAATTCCGATTTATACTTACAAAGTAAAAAATGTAATTATAGAAAAATCAATATGTATGCTTTATGGAAAAAATACTGTAGTTATAGTGTATAGGGTTATTAATCAAAAGGCTAAAGCTAAATTATTGCTAACACCTATAGTCAACTTTAGAGACTTTCACGCAGAAACTCATGATTTAAAATTTAGATATACCCAAAAAATAAATAGAGATAAAGTTCAATTAGACTTTGGAGAAAATAAAGGAAAAATAAACCTATATGTAGAAGGTGCAAAATATAATGAGTATATAGACAACATTTTTTATTCAATGTTCTATCAAAAAGAGGCTTTAAGGGGATTTGACGCAGAAGAAAATCACGCAGTACCGGGAACATTTGAGGTCGAAATTAAGCCAAATGAAGATAAAGAAATAGTCTTCTTTTGCTCACTTGATGGAGAAAATGGAAATAGTTTAGAAGAATTACAAAGACTAAGTGGAACTAAAATTATAGAAAATGAAAAGAAAAGAATAAATGAGCAAGTAAAAACATCGGGACTAATAGATTTTAAAAAATTACCTAAAGAAGATGAGGAAAGACAAAGCTATATTGATCTAGTTAATGAATATATGGTAGCTTCGGACAATTTTATAGTATATAGACCAAGTATGAAATTGCACACAGTTATTGCTGGATATCCTTGGTTTTTGGACTGGGGAAGGGATACGTTAATTGCTTTTGAAGGTTTGCTACTTATATCTAAAAAATATAAAATAGCAGAAGAGGTTTTATTAACATTTGCAAAAAATGTTAAACAAGGTATTGTGCCAAACGGATTTGATGAATATGATGGACACGCTTTATATAATAGTGCAGATGCATCACTTTTACTATTTGAACAAGTAGAAAAATACTTAGAATATACAGGTAATTATGATTTTGTTAAGGAAAATCTATATGGAACAATGATAAAAATAATTGATAATTACATAAATGGGACAAATTTAGATGGCAACAATATTAGATTTGATGATAAAACTTACCTTATCTCATCAGGAACAATGGACACTCAAAATACTTGGATGGATGCAAAAGTTGGAGGCAAACCTGTTACACCTAGAAATGGAAAAGCAGTAGAAATTAATGCAATGTGGTATAATGCTTTGAGAATAATGCAAAATTTATCAAAACATTATATGAAAATGATAAGATATTATGAATATGGAATGCTAGCAAAAAATTGTCAAAAATCTTTTGTAAAAAGATTTTATAACCCATACAAAAAATGCTTGTATGATGTACTTGGAGATGATAAAATAAGACCAAATCAAATTTTTGCTTTAAGCCTAACTTATCCAGTACTTGATTGTGACAAAGATATGGCAAAAGAAGTATTTGTAACAGTTACACAAAAGCTACTAAACAGGTATGGTTTGCAAACTTTAGCTTCAGGAGAGCCGGGATTTAGTGCAATATATGAAGGCTCACCAGAAGAAAGAGATAGCAAATATCATCAAGGTATAACATGGCCATGGCTTCTTGGACAATATTATAATGCACTTAAAAATTTAATAAAAGCAGAGAAAAATGAAGAAAGTAAACAAAAATTAACAAATACACTAACACAATTTAGAATAAATACAGCAAATACATTTACCTATGAGCTTACAAAAGGAAATACGGTTGGAAGCATTTGCGAAATATATGATTCTACTGATCCAGCTACAGGAAAAGGTGCGTTTGCACAGGCTTGGAGTGTATCGGAAGTGTTTAGAATTTTGTTGGATAAACATTAAAATTTATTATTTATTCGTTCGCTAAAAGCTTCAGAACATATATTATTGCTTAAATAAACAAAAAAATAGAGGTGAAAAATGCGAATTTTAGGAATTGACCCGGGTTTTGCAATAACAGGGTATAGCATAATAGAATACAAAGGAAATCATTTTACATTAATAGATTCAGGGGCAATACTCACCAAAGCAGGTGAGTCTTTTCCTGACAGGCTTGTAAAAATATATGATGATATGCAAAACATTATAGATACATACAAACCAGAAGTATTATCAATAGAGGAATTATTTTTTAATACAAATACTACTACAGCAATAAATGTTGCACAAGCAAGAGGAATAGTGCTAGTTGTAGCAACAAAAAATAATGTACCAATATATGAATATACTCCACTTCAAATAAAACAAGCAGTAACAGGCTATGGAAGGGCAGATAAAGTTCAAGTTCAAAAAATGGTAAAATCGATATTAAAAGTTGATAAATTGCCAAAACTTGACGATACAACAGATAGTATGGCAGCAGCAATTTGCCATGCACATTCTAGTTGATTTTCAAAAGC
>CAMMLF010000083.1 GCA_946497585.1 uncultured Clostridium sp. | reverse complement strand
TACCACATTGTTGGTGGTACTACTTATAACGAAAGTTATAAGGTTTGATTTAAGAGTGATAATATTTTATATATTATTGCTCTTATTTTAGTTATGTGAACTTTAAGTTTGTGTTTGAACAACTTTTTTTCGATAGACAATTTCTGGAAATGATTATATAATTTTATTGTCTAATTAAGAGAGAAAGAGGATGTTGAAATGCAGAAAAAAGAAGTATGTTGGAATATAACAACAAAATGTAATCAAAACTGTAAATACTGTCATAGGTTTTTAGGAATAAATGATCTGTGTTATGAAGAGAATGAAAGAATATTAGATAATCTTATTAAAGATGGAATAACAGATATAACATGGACAGGAGGAGAGGCATTGTTATATCCTAATTTGATTGGATTATTGAAAAAAGCAAAGGAAAACGGAATAAATAATAAACTTATAACTAATGGGTTATTACTAGCAAAAAATGATGAGATAAAAGAGATTTGTAATTATTTAGATGCACTAACATTATCAATAGATTCAACTGATAATGAAATAAATGCAGAATTAGGAAGAGGAATAAATCATTATCAAAATATAAAAACAGTATTAGAATATGTAAAAAATACAGGACTTAAGTTAAATATAAATACGGTGGTTAGCAAGAAAAATATAGATCAATTAGAAGAATTAGGAAATTTCTTAAATAATTACAAAATAAATTCTTGGAGAGTATTTCAATTTATGCCTTTAAGGGAAACAGCAGAAAGAAATAGAAATCAATTTGAAATATCAGATGCAGAATTTGAAAGTAAAAAAGGTATATTTCAAAAATTTGAAAATATAGGTAGAGTTGATTATAGACAAGAAAAAGATATGGAAGATAAATATGTACTACTTGTTGCAAATGGAGATATAGTAAAAACAGAGAATGGAAAAGATGTAAAAAAGGGAAATGCCTTATATCAAAATTTGATGGATTTCATGGAATAGGAGATGAAAGAAGATGGAAAAAATACAAATAAAACCACAATCTCCTAAATTAGTTATAATAGGAAATATTGCTTATGACATAATTGATTTTAGTAAATTAAAAGAAAAAAGACCTAACATAGTTGATATAGGAGGGGCTTGTGTATTTTCTACTGTTCCTGCAAGTTTATTTCATAGAGTAGGTATGGTAGGAAAAATTGGAAAAGACCTTGATATTTCTCAATTTTATGATTATAATATTGATTTGTCTGGTGTAAAAACATTAGATGTACCAACAACGAGATTTTATACTATATGGAATACTGCAGATGGGCAAGATAGAACAGTAACAGGGACAGTACAACCAGAGATGGAAGTTGGCAGTAGTGATATACCTAAAAACTTTTTAGGAGCAAAGCATTTTCATTTAACAACTGCAACACCAGAGAAACAATTAGAACTTATAGAATTTTTAAGGCAAAATACAGATGCAACAATAAGTGCTGATACAATAGATGAATTTGCTAAA
This sequence comes from uncultured Clostridium sp., assembly GCA_946497585.1. Taxonomy (GTDB): domain Bacteria; phylum Bacillota; class Clostridia; order TANB77; family CAG-508; genus CAG-793. Next base: position 5,784 of record CAMMLF010000083.1, on the reverse strand, counting down.
CAGCCTAATTGCAAAAAAGTATTTGATAATGTTGACATAGCATTTATTGATAAGGAATATACAGAATTATTAGATTGTAAAGCTAAAACTAAAATTATTAAATATGGCAAAAAAGGATGCTTATACTACTCAAAAGATAAACAATTTCCAGTATATTCACAAGTAATAGAAGATGTTGTAGATAAGACAGGAGCAGGAGATTGCCTAAATGGTACTTTTCTAAATCTTCTAGTAAATGGAGAAAGTGAAGAAGTAGCATTAAGAACAGCAGTAGATTTAGCAACAGAGTCTATAAAACAACATGGAATATTGGGATTGAGATTACCAAGCCAAAACCAAGAAAGGGTGGTATAATAATATGAAAAAAATAAGAACTCTTATTGCACATAATGATGTAAATATAACAAATGATATAGTAAAAGCAATTGAAAATTTAGAGTATGTAGATATTGTTGGAACTGCCAATGATGGCAAAGAAACATACAATAAAATTATAGATTTAAAGCCTGAAATGGTATTCGCAAAATACAATATGGAAAATATGAACGGATTTGAAATTGCTAAATCTTCAAAAGAAAAATTAGAAAATAATGTACCAATATTTAATATGATTATTGATAATAATGTTAAAGAAGAAGAAATAGACAAAGTATATGATATGATTGGGAATAAGTTAAATTCTTTGATAACAGAGCCAATAAGTAACAATATTGTAAATATTATAAATGATTATAAAGAATATAAAAATAGTTCTGATAAATAAAAAATAATAGGTAGGTTTTATTCTCAAAACTTATCTATTATTTTTGTGTGTTTTGTAAGTAATATATGCTTATTTCTAAAAATCTTTTTGGAGTAACTTCTTCTCCTTTTTCAAAAAGTTTATAAATCGCAAATGGTGATTGCTCTTTATCTTTATATAAATTTAAAGGCTTTAATGCTGTCCTAAAAGAAGAACGAATACCTTCTCTTGTGGTTTTAAAATCTTTTCCTACTAAGTCAAATAATTCATTTAGATTTTCAAGTAATTCAGGACAGTAATAACATTTAGTAAGAGCATTTCTTACACGATTTGACGGATTTGATCTTAAAGGTATCTTTAATTTTAAAAATAATCGGTCAATTTTTTTGTCCAAAATATAATTTGACATTTCCAAGATAGTTTTAGAAACATCTTGAAAATCAAATTGATCTGAAAATGTTTTATATAACTTTGCAGTGTTTGTAATACACAATGATTCATTAGGAATAGATGAAACTAAAATTGTATTACAATTCATTTTTTCGTTCATATCATAAGATAATTTATCAATTATATCAATGTAATTGATATCTTTTAGGTTTGTGTCTAGTATAAAAATGTCAGGTCTGATTTTATGATATTGTTCTAAAGTAGATATTCCATCATTAGTCCCAATTATTTTTAAATTGTTATCATTTGCAAGGTATTGGCAAAGTTTGGTGTTTTGCTCAACATTTTGATTTGCCACGAGAATCTTTACCATGATAACCCCCTAACAATTTTTATAAATCGATATAATTATATCACAAAAATTATGTCAACACAATATAAAATGGAAAAAAATGTTAAGTTGTGTAAAATATTGTAAAATAAATCATGAAATTCTAACCATTTTTCGCCCTTTTTTGACCAAATTTCGCCGTTTTTACTTTTAAAGATAAAACCTAAGTATAATTTCGGCAGGACAAATAGTCTTTAAGAGTGAGAAGAATAAAGTACAATTGATAAAATCTTAAAGCACAAGAGATTTTCAAAATATAAAATTAAAGACTATTTGTTGAGGAGTGGTAATATGTAAAAGTAAATATGAAGGAATCAAATAAATAAAAATAAATATTTGTTTTTCTTTCTCTTTTAGATATTTGTCCAATTTAGAAGATTGGAGAAATAAAAAATGGAAAGGAAAAATTATTTATTAGAAAAATTATCAAAAGAGGAGAAATCATATTTAAAGAAAATGATTGTAAATGTTAGAAGAAAATATATCAGAGATAACTATGATTATTTAAACAGTAAAGATATTAATTGGGATACCTGTACTGATGTTGAAAGTGACTCTTTATTTGATGCTGTTTTAAATAAATGTGTAGATGAATTAGAATCTGCACTAGAATTTGAGAGACTTTTTTCTGATGAAAAATTATATAATATTGCGAAGGCACTGTCTTTAAAAGAGAAGATGGTGCTTTTTTCGTTGTATAAAGAAAGAAAAAGTGTAAATCAAATTGCAACAGAAATGAATTTACAAAGAAGTACAATATGGAGAATAAAAAATAAGGCTCAAGATAAAATCTTGAAATATTTATTGGGAGGAAAATAGAATGTTTAATAATTTTGATTTAAGTGATGAAGAAATATTGAAAATATTAGAAGATTATAAACCTTTAATAGTAAAAATGAGTAGATTAAGAGATGGTCTTGATGAGGATTTGATGCAAGAAATTAAATATATAATTTATAAAACTTTAACAAAAAATAGAAAAAATTTATAAAAAATGCAACATCGGTATTTTAAATTGAAACTCCTATTATTGAAGGAGGTAAGAAAATATGGATGATAAAAAAGAAATCAAACCAGTTACTGAAGTAAAAGGAATAAAGGAAACAAAAGATTCTAAAGAAACAAAAGCAACATTAAAAGTAAATCAAAAAGAAGAAATGGAACTTATTATTGCTTATGCTCAAGTATCAATTCATACTTTACAACACAGTGGAACAGAAATTACACCAAAAGCAATTAGAGAAGAAATAAAAATGTTCTACAATAAGTTTGGTAATGAAGATATTAAAAGGTTAGCAAATACTATTGTGAAAGAGAAAAAGGAGAAAAAATAAAATGATTAAATATATTATTTTCTCTGTAATCTCTTTCATGCTTGGTATTTTTGCCAGAGAGATTATAGAGATATTAGAAAGAAAAAAGAAATATGAAAAAATCAAAAAGTTAAGTGAACAGGATTTTAAAAAAGCAATGAAAGATTTAGAAATTAAGTAGAGTTTTTAGATAGGCTCTATTAGTTTCTTCATGTAAAAAAATTGTTAGTAAAAAGTTGCAGGAGGTTGCTATGGAGGAAGAAATCTTAAAGAAATATTTTGAAGATAAAATGAAACAAGTAGATATTGCAACAGAGTTAAATGTTTCAAAATATAAAGTTTCAAGAGTAGTAACCAAAGATCCAAGATACAAACCAGAAAAAGAAAGAAGAAAAGAAAGCAACAGAAAGAAAAATAGAGAAGAAACAAAAAAATATATAAGTAAAGAAAGAAAAAAGAAAAAAGATGATATTGCTTATGAACAATTAAAACAAGCACATATTCAAGCAACTATGGAATTGTCAGGAGGAAGAAAAAATATAAGCAACAGAGCATTTAGAGAATGGAATTCTTCTATATATCAATATAATAAGAAAACAAATGCTTATCATCTGAAAAAAGGAATAATAACAGGTTTTGATGTACCTAAAAAAATAAAAATGTGACCAATTATAAAGGAGCATAAATTATTATGAATAGTAAAATTATAATAAACAAATTTAAAAAAGAAAAGATAAATAATAATAAAATGGCAGGAAGTTTAGAACTACTTGCATTAAATCAAATATATGAAAAAAAATTAATTTCTGACAGAACATATCATTGTGTAAAAGAAAAAATTATAAAAGATTATGAACTTATATAAAATGACTTGTGAATTCTCAAAAACAGAGTTACAATACACAATGTAAGGTTGATTGTCGGATTGGAGGAAATATGCAAGTCACAGTAATAAAGAAAAAAGAAGGCAGACTTGACAGAAATACTGGTACGATAATTAATGGAAAGTTAAGAGCTTGTGCTTATGCAAGAGTTAGTACAGATTCAGAAGATCAAAAAAATAGTTATGAATCTCAATTGCAATATTACAAGAACAAAATAAATTCAAATCCGTTATGGAGTTTTGTTGATGTTTATGCAGATGAGGCAATATCAGGTACACTAGATTATAAAAGAGACGATTTTATGAGAATGATAGCTGATAGCTTAGAAGGAAAAATAGATTTAATATTAACAAAATCTGTTTCGAGATTTGCAAGAAATACAGTAGATTCTTTAAAATATATAAGAAAATTAAAGGAAAAGAATGTTGCAGTTTATTTTGAAGAAGAAGGAATAAATACATTAGAGATGTCAGGAGAGTTATTAATAACTATTTTAAGTGCAGTAGCACAACAGGAAAGTGAAACAATCTCATCTCATGTTTTATTAGGATTGAAGATGAAAAAAGAAAGAGGTGAAATGATAGCATTTAATAAATGTCTAGGATATAAATACAATTACGAAACTAAAACGATGGAAATAAACGAAGAAGAGGCAAAAATTGTAAGATATATATTTAATAGATATTGTGAAGGAATGGGAGCAAATAATATCGCTAAAGAATTGACTAAAAGCAAATATAAATCTCCTAGAGGAAGTGATGAATGGTCTGATTCTACTGTAAGAGGAATAATTAAAAATGAGAAATATAAAGGTGATGTATTACAAGGAAAAACATTTACAATAGATCCAATATCTCATAAAAGATTATCAAATATGGGAGAAGTAGATCAATATTATACAGAAGACCATCACGAGGCAATTATTTCTAGAGAGTTATTTGACAAAGCACAAAAAATTTTGGCTACTAGAAGAGGGACAAGAGAAAAAGGAAAAAGACGAAACAATTTAAGTATGAAGTATCCATTTAGTAGCAAATTATATTGTGGATTTTGTGGTACAGTTTTAGTAAGAAGAAACTTATATCCAAATACTAATTATTCTAAAAGAGTTTGGCACTGTATGAAATATGTTAAAAATGGCAAAAAATATTGTCCTAATTGTAAGGTAATAGGAGAAGAAATTATTGAAAATTGTTTTATGGAAGCATACAAAATATTGAGTAGTGGAAATAAAGAAATTATTGAAAGATTTCTAAATAGAGTAGATAGTGTAATTAAAGAAAACAATTCAGAGATATTAATACATAAATTAGAAATTCAAAAAGATGAAATAAATCAAAAGATTAATAAATTGTTAGAGCTTACAATGGATGGTACAATAGATAGGGAAACTTATAAGAGGAGAAAGGCAGAATTTAATAAGGAAATATCAAAACTGGAAGAAGACCAAGCCAAACTTCAAAATGAACTTGAAGATGAAAAAAGAATTGACTCAGGGATAGAAAAAATTAGAAAGATATTTAGAAATGATGCTGTTATGGAGCAATTTGACAAAGATGTATTTGATGCATTAGTATATAAAGTAATAATTGGTGAAAAGACAAAGAATGGTAATGATCCATATGCTATTAAATTTATATTTAAAAGTGGTTTTGAAACTTATAATGCAGAAGAAGATATTGAACTAATTGAAACAAAATTAAAGACAGCAATTGCTATGGAAGAATCAACAATTTTAGATTTTGTTAGTTCTCAGAGTTTTACTAGATTTGAAAAAAATGACGATGGTAGCTTGTCTAAAAATATACAGAATAATGTTCATGTAAAGATTTTACTTAATACACAATTGTAACTTTTGACCTGTCAACCGTCAGGATACCACATTAAGGGCTACCATTCAACGGACTGACCACCACACATGTGGAGTGTGTAGCGGTGCTAGAGTTGAAAAATTGCCAGTAATACTTGAATTTACTAGCTTTCAAGATACAATAATGTTTCATAAAAGAGTAGATTTGGACTAGAAAAAGTACAAAATTCAGAAATTAATGTTAAGGTTGTTTT
>CAMMLF010000082.1 GCA_946497585.1 uncultured Clostridium sp. | reverse complement strand
GTCTACATAAAAAGTTGATTTTCTTTTATTTTTGTAACATTTTTGTAATATTTGTATTATTTTCCTTAGATTTTTCTTCATTTATATATTCATTTTGCTCAATTTTGTTTGAAATTATACTATTAGTTGCAGTTTCTATTATTTTTTCATTTCTATTTGTTATTGCTATTGCCATGACAAATAAGATTACTACAGTTCCGAATAGACACTAGATAAGAGTATATTTTTTCTTTGTTAAATACTACAAACATAAAAAGTACCTCCAGTTAATGTATATGCATTTAACTAGAGGTTATGACTTGCTATTATAAAATATTTTTATTTGTCTACTTCATCATAGTGCTTAGATTTATAAAGTTTAGTATTATTTAATTTTTTCTATTTCTTGTATGTGTCCACAGTTTAAACATTTATTTTTTGTTTTATTTACTATATTTTGTTTTTCTTTAGTTTTGTCTTTTCCAAATAAATTTTTTTGTGTTATTTGCTTTTTTCTTAAAACTGTCTCAGCATTTAATGTTACTGTTGCATTCCACTTTTTGCAATTCGGGCATATTCTACTGTGGCAGTCCCAGCCATATAAAACTAATACGAAAATTAATGCAATTGGTATTAGTAATAGGTGCTGAGAAGTTAGTATGTATATTATGGCTAAAATCGCTGTTATTATTATTGGAAGTCTGTATAAACCCCAAGTTTTTTTCTTGGTTTCTTTCTCGTTTTGTTCTATTTCCTCTTTGCTTACTTCTCTTTCTTTTATTTTATCTACATTAATTTTTGGTTTCATTTATATTACCATTCCTTTCACTAAGTTCATACATTTATCATTTTAGATTTCTTACACGTCTAATGTCTCGCTTTAAATATTTGCTTTTTTAATTTCTATTTTTTCATTCAATAATTTAAATGCTACATTTACAAAATTGCATTCTGTATCTGTCAAATATATTTCATCTTGATTATTTTCATTTAATACTTTACCCTGTTGATTTTTGTAAGTATACGCTAAAGTTTTTCCATCATCAAATATTTTATTTTTCATATAATTTGCAAGTTTTTCACCAGTATTTATAATTTCAGTGTTTGGCATTTGCTCTTCAATTATTTTTTTAAATAATGGATAATGTGTACATCCAAGTATTAATGCGTCTAGTTTTGGAAAATCTTTTATATATTCGTGAATTGTAAGTTTAGCTATTTCATTATCTACCCAGCCCTCTTCTGCCATTGGAGCTAAAAGTGGACATTCTTTATTAAACACATTTATATCTTTAATTTGCTTTTTTAAATTCACTTCCCACGAATTACTTCTTATAGTACCTCTTGTTGCAATTACTCCTATATTCTTTAAAACATTGTTACTTTCTATATACTCAATAGTTGGCTGTATAATGCCAATGATTGGTACTTTGTAAATGCTTTGCACTTCTTGAATTGCTTGGCTAGTCGCTGTACCGCAAGCTATAACTATAGCTTTTACATTTTGCTCAAGTAAAAAGTCTATATTCTTCTTGCTTAAATCTATTATACTTTGTTTGGATTTTGAGCCATATGGGAAGTTTTTTGTATCCCCTAAATAAATTATCTTTTCATTTGACATTGCTTTTTTAATTTCTTTATATACTGTAAGTCCTCCAACGCCTGAGTCGAACATTCCTATAGGTTGATTTTCCATAAATGCTTTTCCTTTCACTACTCTATTATATTAGCATCTTTTTGCATTTATTTCAATACAAATATTGCGAAAAGGTCTGTTCCAAAAATAAAATTCGTTACAATTCAAAAAAGCCAGCTTGCTTTAATTCCTAAAGTAAACTGACTTTTTCCTTAAGCCATTATCTTATTTGCAATAATCACATTCATCATCTGGCTTTGGTGGTCTTGGATATTCTGGCTTTTCAGGTTTCTCTGGTTTGCAATCCATTTTACAATCGCAATCTAATTTTTCACCTTTTAAGCATCTGAAATCTTTTTCCACTTTTGCACATATTTTAGAATGTTTTACTTTATTTGCCCAAATTTCTATTGAGTAGTATCTATCTGGGCAAAGTGGTCCGAAAACAAATTCTCCATTTTTATCTGTAAAAGTATGAGAAACTGGTTTTCTTTCATCTTTGCAGTCACAGTCAACTTCGACTAGTTTTACAACTGCGTCTTCTATAGGATCTCCGCAATCGTCTTTAACTATACCGTAAATTACTGTTCTGTTATCTTTCGAAATTGTTATATCTAAATCATATTGTTTTCCTCCGGCTAAAACTCCGTCAACATCTATGATTGGGCATATTTTTTTATCATATTTCATATTATATAACCTGCCTTTCTTTTATATAATATGAAATTTTTTATGTTTAGTTACTACATTATTCCTATTTTTTTCATCATACGTTTTCCTTGTCTTAACATTTTGTTTGGTCCATGAGCTTGAATTTCATTACACATCATTGTAGCTCCTACTGCAATTACCATTCCTGCAATCATCCCTTTAACAAATTTCATAAATTTTACCTCCTCTTAACAAATTAGATAGCTTTTTATAAGCTTATTTTTAATATGTTTTATACTTTTCAAACATATTGCTTTTTCTAAATTTATTATGTCTTTTTTGTATTTCTTTTATACGAAAATTTTTATATTAATTCTTTTTTACATATTTTTTATACCAAGAATATGATTCAAATATAGCAATTGCCAAAAGAAATATTGCAAACATTTTTCTTAGAATTCCAACATCTATCTTTGTTGCTATAAAAGCTCCTAAAAAAGCTCCTAATGCTCCCATTATTGCAATTGGCACAGCTAGTTTCCAGTCTATTTGTTTATTTTTTATATTTACTATTGTTGCAACTAGTGATGTTGGTATAAAAAATACTAAATTTACTGCCTGAGCTACTTTTTGGTCTACTGATAAAAAACATACTAATATTGTTATTAGTATAGTTCCTCCACCCATTCCCATTCCACTAATTATTCCAGAAATTACTCCTGTTAATCCTTCTAGCATTGTTTGATCCTTTCTAGCTTTTTAAGCATTAGATTTTAGCAGACATATTATTTAAAGAGTCCAATATATGTGCGTAAGAATGTATTTCAAATGTTTATATTAAATAACTATAATGTTTTAATTTTAAGCTATGTTTATCTACGCCAAATTGATATACCTGCATAAATTAAAAACGCTATAAAAATAAGTACAAGATATTTGTCATTTATTTTTTTCATTAAGTTTGCTCCAATTGCTCCTCCTATTATTCCTCCAATTCCACATATTATTCCTAGTCTCCATTCTATATACTCTCCCTTATTGTAAAAAAACAAGCTTGCTAAAACCATTGGTAGTATACAAAATACTGACATTGCCCTTGCTTTTTTCTCACTTTGCTTAAAAATATATACAGACGCTGGCACTAAAATAAGGCCTCCTCCTGAAGCAAATAAGCCACAGAGCAAGCCTGTTAATATTCCTACAATTGCAATTTTTATTTTTTCTTTGTTTTCCATAAAATTAGTTTTTCAAAAATTTTATAGTTTATACATCAACATACAATAATTTTTTATTAAAATGATTTTCATTTATCACAAAAAACTCATAATTTTGCAAAAAAAATTGAGCTATAAGATTTACTTATAACTCCGACTTTTATTTATAAATTTTCTTAATATCTATTTTTCAAGTTTAGCCATATACTCTTCAATAAATTTTTCAAGCTTAGCTGCTGTATGACAAGATATGCAATGTGCCAATCTTTCTGTTTCTTGTTCTACTAAATGAGGATCTGTTTTTATAATATCTTCTAAAAACTTTTTAAAAAGTTCATGTCTTCTTTCTATGTACTTAGCTCTTGCTAATCCTTCTTTAGTTAGAGTAATATTTTTATATTTTTCATAATTTATAAGCCCTTGTTCTTTTAATTGATTTAGGGCATTATTTGTACTAGCTTTTGTTACTTCCATTTTATTAGCTATATCTGTAACTCTTGCTCCTTCATTATTTTTAGATAATGCATATATGGAATATAAATATTCTTCTAATGAATCTGTCACTTTCGTCTCCTCTCCTTTTAGGTTCAGATAATCACTTTTATTTAAAAAGTTTTTATTATTATTCTGTTTTAATTTCCTTCGGCTTAATCTTTTGTGACTTTATAGTCATTGCATTAGTTTGTGCTTCATTCCATCTCATTACACGTATGTTTTTATATGTATCTAAAACTTTTGAATATTTGTCTCTTTCATCTTCCCAAACAGTTGATGGGATTTTGTCAAAACTTTCAAACATTTTTTCCGCTTCTGATAAATATATTATTTGTTCTTGTGGAGACATTTTGTCATACTTTTGTGCAAATCTAACTAAGCTGTCTAGTTTTTGGTTTGCATCAATAAAGCTGAAAAAGTCTTTTACTTTTATTCCAGCCATTCGAATTTGTACAATAGACATTGCAATTAATATTACTATAAATATGACAAGTATAAATATTACTGCCAAAGCCTCCGTCATTTGACTTCTCCTTATCTTTAGATTTTGATATATTATATCATTAAAGAAATTGCTTTGCAATAAAATTTTATCTTTCTTGTGTAGTATCTACATCTTTTACAGCACCAGTGACCATTCCCATTCTTTGTCCACCTAATATATCTGTTAAAAATCCATCTCCTACAACCATGACATTTTCTGGATCTAATCCCATCTCAAAGCTAGCCTTTATAAATGGTTTTCTTCTAGGTTTAAAAGCAAGTGGCATATATCCTATGTCAATAGGGACGCCCCTTTTTGACACTATCGTGTCAATTAATGGATGTCCCTATTGACAGCATTCTTATTAACATTATCTTTCTAGTGTAGTATCCACATCTTTTACAGCACCAGTGACCATTCCCATTCTTTGTCCACCTAATATATCTGTTAAAAATCCATCTCCTACAACCATGACATTTTCTGGATCTAATCCCATCTCAAAGCTAGCCTTTATAAATGGTTTTCTTCTAGGTTTAAAAGCAAGTGGCATATATCCTATGCCTAGCTTTTTAGCAAACTCTGCTATTCTTTCATTTTTATTGTTAGATACTAAATATATTTTAAATTCTTGATTTAAAAGTTTCAAAGTTTTTAGCACATTGGTGGGTATATATTCTAATTCGTGAAGTATTGTTCCATCAACATCTAATATCATCCCACCTATGCCATATTCACTTTTTAATCTTTTTATTTCTGTTAAATCAATATCATTTATATTATCATACTCTACGTTTGGCTTTAAAGCTGCTCTTACTATTTTGTTTATTGCCATAACATATTTTGTATAAATTTTTCCTTGTAAAGACATTTTGTCACCTCGTACTATCTATTGTAACACAACTTTTACAATTTGACAATTATTTTACATTTGGGACGGTCCTTTTCGTAAAATTTATGTTCAAAAAAATCACAATATATGTTCTTGACATTTCAGTGAGCGTAGCAGCGCGAGCACATTAAATTAATTCTAAGTAAAACTGCGCAGCGTAACGTGCAAGCTGGAGCAAATAGCGACCCGCGCGGCGAAATGAGAGAGAATATATATTGTGATTTGTAAGCAAATTATTTTTTACAAAAAGGACCGTCCCAAATTGAAAATTTTTATCCAACAACTATTTCATCATCTTTTGCTGTAACTTTTGCTTCTTTCTTTATTTTTCCATCAAGCATTGCTTCTGCTATTTTATCTTCAACCATTGTTTGTATCGCTCTTTTTAGAGGTCTTGCTCCAAATGTTTTGTCTGTTCCTTTTTTCGCTACTAAGTCTTTAGCATTTTCATCAACAGTAAGTTTTATGCCTTGCTCTTTTAATAGTTTTGCTACATTATTTAGCATAATGTCTACTATTTTTCTTATTTGATTATCCTCTAATTTATGGAATACTATTATTTCATCTATACGGTTTAAGAATTCAGGTTTAAATTCTTTCTTCAATTCTCCCATTACATCCTTTTTGATGTCTTGGTATTCTTTTTCTCCATTTTCTTTTTCTTCGATGAAACCTAATGTTTTCTTATCTGTAATTAGTTTTGCTCCAACATTTGATGTCATAATTATTACAGTATTTTTGAAGTTTACTGTTCTTCCTTGTGAATCAGTTAATCTACCATCGTCTAATACTTGTAATAACATATTCATTACATCTGGATGTGCTTTTTCAATTTCATCAAATAGGATTACTGAATATGGTTTTCTTCTTACTTTTTCTGTAAGTTGACCTGCTTCATCATATCCTACATATCCTGGAGGTGAACCTATAAGTTTTGCAACGGAATGTGGTTCCATATATTCAGACATATCAATTCTGATTAATGCGTCTTCGCTTCCAAATAGATTTTCTGCTAAGGCTTTAGATAATTCTGTTTTACCAACACCTGTTGGTCCTAGGAATAAGAATGAGCCTATTGGTTTATTAGGGTCTTTTAAGCCCATTCTACTTCTTTTTATTGCTTTTGCAACTGCTGATACTGCCTCATCTTGTCCAATAACTCTTTTATGCAAATTTTCTTCCAAATTTTTAAGTTTATCATTTTCACTTTGAGATACTTTTGCAACTGGTATTCCTGTCCAACTTGATATTACATCTGCAATATCTTCTTCTTTTAATGTTGAAACATTTTTGCTACTTTTTGTTTCCCATTCTTTTTTAGCATCTTCAAGTTCTTTCTTTTTCGCATTTTCTTTGTCTCTTATTTTTGCTGCTTTTTCAAAGTCTTGAACTCTTATTGCTTCTTCTTTTTCTTTATCTAATTTTTCTATTTTATCTTTTAATTCTTTAAAGCTATCTGGTTCTGTGTAACTACTCATTCTAACTTTTGAAGCCGCTTCATCTATTAAATCAATTGCTTTATCTGGTAAATATCTATCATTTATATATCTTGAAGATAGCTCTACTGCCGCTTTTATGGCTTCGTCTGTTATTTTTACATTATGATGTGCTTCGTATTTATCTCTTAAACCAAATAGAATTTGAGTAGCCTCTTCCTCTGTTGGTTCATTTACTGTTACAGGGCTAAATCTTCTTTCAAGTGCTGCATCCTTTTCTATATATTTTCTATATTCTTTTAATGTTGTAGCACCTATTAATTGAATTTCACCTCTAGCTAAAAGTGGTTTTAAAATATTTGCTGCATCAACAGCTCCTTCTGCTGAACCAGCTCCAACTATTGTATGAATTTCATCAATGAAGATTATTACATCTCCTGCTTTTTTAACTTCTTTTAATGCCTTTTTTATTCTTTCTTCAAAGT
>CAMMLF010000081.1 GCA_946497585.1 uncultured Clostridium sp. | reverse complement strand
CTTTTGCATATTTTTATCTTTCAATAGCTTAGCAGTATTTATTTTTACTTCTTCTAAATTATTTGATACCAGACTAAGTCCATTTTTCTTAAAAAACTCTGCATTATAATTTTCTACACCGGGTATTGGCATTATATGAATCATTGGTTTTCTTATTACACCAACTTCTGTACTAGTAAGTCCTCCCGGTTTTGTTAGAACTATTGTGCTAGCTGAGATATATTCATTGATATTGTTTACAAATCCTTTAACCAAAAGATTTTCGTTATTAATTTTTTTCAGTTCTGAATATAATTCTTTATTATTTCCACAAAGTGCAACAATATATGTATTTGGAATATATTCTAATAAAGATTTTACCATATCTTTCATGTTTCCAAATCCCATACTGCCAGAGGTAATCAAAATAATATCTTTATCAACTGGTAAGTTTAGGTTATTTTCTATTTTGCTAAATGAACTAGAAACTGGAATTCCAAAATCTAATAATATTTCTTTTTTAAATCCTTTCTTCACAAAGTCATCTTGCAATGTAATATGAGGTATAACAAAATAATCTGGCTCTGTTTCTTCCCAAAATGGAATAGCATGATAATCTGTTGCTACATTGATAAGTTTTATATCCTTGCCTTCCTTTTTTAATGTGGTTACAGCCATTGCTGGAAACAGATGTGAAGAAATAATTAAATCATAATTATTTGCTTTAATATATGAATAAAGTTTGCCTTTTCCTAATTTATTTAATCCATAAACTGGACTAGGAATCCCTGTTTTGCTATAAGCCTCTCCTAGTTTATACACTATTTTAAATATGTTTCCATTGTATTTTGTGGAGTCTAAATATATTTTTTCAGCTTTTTCTCTTGCTTTAGGGCCCAAAATATCAAAATAATCGGCAAAATCACAAGTAATATTGTTATCTTTAAATTCTTTTTCTATATAGTGGCCACAAGCATTGTGCCCTCCACCTGTACTGCACGATAGTACTAAAACCTTCATTTTTAAATTCAATCCTTTCTCCTTTTGCTAAATAAGACTCACTTCCAATTATTATTATACATATTTTTCAAATATTTACTATTCCACTATAGCATAATAGCAAGTAGTTTTCAACTAACTACTTGCTATTTTATACATTTTTTAATAGATTTAACCTTTACATTTAATCTAATTTTTAATACTCATTATTATTCATATTAATGATATAAATTCATAATTACAACGTCCTATAATTATTCTTATCTGCTCTATCATCAAGTTGTCTATCATATTGTTCATTTGTATAGAACCAGTCTGTTTTCTTATCTTTTGGTTTTCTTCCTTTATCTATTGATAAATCCACTAAAACTGCAAAAGCCAAAACTATTCCCAAAAATGAGGTAAAAGCTCCCATATAATTTGTTATTTCAGCTTGTCCTCCTGTAAATACAGGCATTATTTGATTTATCAAATCTGTTCCAAAGTATGCTAAATATGATAAGAAGTAAATAATAGCTCCTATCAATTTTCTTTTAAATACTAATACTATACATACAACTGTTACAAATAATAAAACAATCTCTACTGTTAGGTTTATAGGTTGTACAAAAAAGTCTGCATAAACGGATGCTTGATATGCTACTACAACTCTAAAAGCCCAATACATTATCATAAACATTGCTATCATCCAATTTGCAAAAGTTCTCATTTTTAAATTCTCCCTTTCTGAAGGAATAAATTTCTGAAAAACCTAATTAGTCTACAAAGTTAAATTCATCTTTAAATTTTTCTTTGAATATTTCAAATACTGCATTTAATATGCTTTCATCATCAACGCTTACATATGTTTCTTCTTCAGCGTTTTCATCATCACTCTTTTCAAGTTGAAGTATAACTACCTCATCTGGTTCAGAATCTTCTGCCTCTTCTGCTGGAAGTAATACAACATATTCTTCTCCTTCATAGTCTATTAAATCTAGAAATTCGAATTTAACGTCGTTTCCGTCTTCATCCTTAAGAGTTACAATATTATCCAATTCTTCATTATTTTCGTCCATTATTTTTCTCCTTTCAAATATTCTTATGTGTTATTATTTACACTTTGTTATATGATATACTAAAAAATTCCTTTTAGCAAGTATTTTTATTAATTTTTATTAATTTTTATTATTATTTTTTATTTCAATTCACCTTATTTTTTTATTTGCTTTTTTACCTAAAACATTGTATAATGTAATTATGTACACTAATAGGCAAAAAGATTTTATGGCATATTGTTCTTTAAAAAGTAAATATTAAGAAGGTAAAGTATCTTAGACATTAAATTTATTTCATTGAAAATAGTTTGCAAAGTGAATAAAGGAGGAATCAACATGTTTAACCGGTTATTTTACAACTTTGGCTTTTTGCCACAGCTGTTGCAGATTGCGCTGTTAGCACTGTGTTTTGTAGGTTTGATTATCTACTTTTTTGCTAAGAAAAACAATATTCCTGCTGAACTTTATCCGCCAGCTGTTTTACTTATTGTTTCGCACATTTTCGAGCGGGCTGTATACTCTGACAATCTGTTGCTAGGCATTATAGTAAGCTTTTCTGTCGGATACCTTGTAAGCAAAATTTTCAAAGTCAGTACAATGCTTGTAGTTGCACTTGGGCTTATTATTATCCCCTGTGCTACTCAAAATGTTTACCTGATTTCACTTGGCATTCCAGTTGCTTTTTTCTTGCTCATTATAACTATTATAAAGTCTATTTTCAGCAAGAATTGGAAGCAGATGGTGTTTTCCATTATTGGAATAGTTGGAGCATTAACAATGCCCAACCTTAGTTGGAGTTTTAACTTTCTTGTCACTGCCATTTTACTGCTTTTGATGATACCTTTGCTCAATATAACAACGAAATCGTCAATTGTTTACTGTATAGTAGCAGTAGTGGCAACTCTTTTCTTTGGTCCGTGGGTTGCAATTGAAATTGTCCTCATTACCGAAGAAATAATAAGGTGCATTAAGGCAAAGGCTCCACTAGCATTCCTAATGTTTATGTTAGCAAACTTTTTAACATATTGGCTTTTGCTAGTGTCTTTTAGCAATCCAATACCAGCAGTCATCTCAGTAATACTTATTGTATTATTGATTCTGTACTTGATTGGCATAATATAATGCCATACTAAATCTTTTGCGCCGGGGTTTCTTCACCCCGGCGTTTTCTTAATTTTATATTTTTTTGACTTGTTTTAGTCATCTCGAGCCAAGCTTGTAGTATGCAACAATTTAACTTTCCTTTATAGAAATTATTAATCTATCAATTCTTCTACAATTGCGTTTTTATCTATGCCATAATATTTCATCAAATCTTCTGCTCTTCCTGACCTTCCAAATGTATCATCTATTCCCATTCTAACTAATTTTTTTGGATAATTATCTGTTAAAACTTCACTTATGGCTGTTCCAAGTCCTCCTATAACACTATGGTCTTCTACTGAAATTAGTTTTTTAGTTTCTTTTGCACATTTAATAATCAATTTTTTATCTATAGGCTTAATTGTATGAATATCTACCACTCTTACATCTACGCCTTTTTCTTTTAATATTTTTTGTGCCTCTATAGCCTCTGACACTGTGACTCCTGTAGCAAAAATAGTAGCATCTGTTCCATTACCTATTTGAATTCCTTTACCTATTTCAAACTTTGTTTTTTCATCATAAATTCTTGGGACTTTATATCTTGAAAGTCTTAAATATACAGGTCCATTATATTTTGCTATTTCCTTAACAGCCCATTTTGTTTCTATATCGTCCGATGTGGACATTACAACCATATTAGGTAAACCTCTCATCAAATTAATGTCTTCTAGCATTTGGTGCGTTGCACCATCTTCTCCTACAGTAATGCCTGCATGAGTTGCACAAATTTTAACATTTAATTTTGGATACGCAATGCTAGTTCTTATTTGGTCATAAACTCTACCAGTGGCAAAAGCTGCAAATGTACTTGCATAAGGTATTTTTCCACAAGTGGATAAACCTGCCGCTGTTCCAATCATATCCGCTTCTGCAATTCCAACATTTATAAACCTATCTGGATATTTTTCTTTAAAGTACTCTGTTTTAGTTGAATTATATAGGTCTGCATCTAAAACAACTACTTTTTTATTTTCCATTCCAAGCTCTTCTAAAGCTCTTCCAAAACTTTCTCTTGTTGCTTGTTTTTCCATAGTTTCCTCTTTCTATCTTTTTTAAAGATTTATTTTTTATAATTTTTTCTTAATTTAGTATATTTATTCTTGTTATTTATTTTCCTTTGCTTCACTTACCATTTTACTATCAATTTCTTTTTCTCGTTCTACAAGTTCATCAATTGCCTTTTGATATTCTTCATCATTCGGTGCCTTTCCGTGCCAATTTACATCCTTCTCCATAAAAGATATTCCTTTGCCTTTAACCGTTTTTGCAAGAATTACTGATGGCTTGTCTTTTGTCATATCAGCTACTCCAAAGGCATTTAATATAGAAAATATGTCATTGCCATTTATAGTTATTGTATTAAATCCAAAACTTCTAAATTTTTGCTCAATATCTTCTACATTTAGCCCTTTAATTTCATCTGTACTTCCAGTAAGTTGAAGTCCGTTACAATCAACAATAGCACACAAATTATCCAACTTGTATTTAGATGAAGTCATAGCAGCTTCCCAAACTTGTCCTTCATCTAATTCGCCATCTCCTAAAATGCAATACACTCTATATCCCATTGAATCCATTTTTGAAGCCAACGCCATGCCATTTGCAATAGACAAACCTTGTCCAAGTGAACCCGTTGTCATATCCACACCTTTAACTTTAGTCATATCTGGATGACCTTGTAAATTGCTATTTATATTTCTAAAAGTCAATAAATCCTCTTTTGAAAAATAGCCCTTTTCTGCGAGTGTCGCATAAAGTGCTGCTGAGGCATGGCCTTTAGATAAAACTAATCTATCTCTAGACTCATTATTTGGATCATCTTCACTAATATTCATTTCATTAAAATACAAAACAGCCATAATATCTGCAATAGATAAGGAGCCCCCAGGATGACCTGATTTTGCATAATAAACTTCTGTTATAATATCCATTCTTATTCTGTTTGCTATTTTCTCTAGTGCTTCAATTTTTGTAATTTTCATAATAAATCCCATTCCTTTCCAAGGCACACATAGTTATGAAAGTAATTTCTTTCAAACTAAAAAATCCTTTCTTTGGTTTAATCCGTTTATTTAACTTTATTTGATAAATTATTAATTTCTTGCTTTACTTTTTAAAATAATAAAGACTTGATTATACATATTTCAAATTCAAACAACATATTATAAGCAATTTTTAAGATTGTAATTTATTTTTTCTTATAAAGTTCAGAATTTGCTTTCCAAGTTCTTCTTCTTTTCCAGTATAATTATGATTTGCACCTGCTATATATGAAATGTCTTTATTTTCATTTTTTATTTTCTCGTTAAGATGCTGAACTAATTCGTCTGCACCTTGAAAAATAAGTTCATTTACATTTCCCCATCTCATAAATAGTGGCACTTTTATATTATTTAATTCTTTGAAAGTAGTTCTATTATCTCCAAACTTTGCAAAGTCTATTTTTTTGTTATTTTCAGCATATTCTAATATAGTATTGGGCCTTACTGGTGGAGTAGATGCATCTAACACAACAAGTCTATCTCCTTTTCCTCTCTTTTTAAGCAATTCAAAGTATGGAATAATTTTTTTATAATCTTTGCCTAAAACTTGCTTTAAAGCTGTTGGTATATCTACCATTGAAAGTAAAATAATTCCTGTTATTGCATCAAGCATCGTAGTTTCATTATTATTTAAAAATTCGTTATAAGTATACACTGTTTTTGTACAACCCATACTATGACCTTGGAGAATAATTTTACTATATCCTCTCTTTTGCATTTCTAACATTGCACCTTTAATATCATAATAAGAATCATAAATGCTCTCTGCACCTGAACCATAAAAGTGCATATCATTATCTTCTATTCTACCATAGCTACTTATGATTTCATGCCCTCTATTATTAAAGCAAAAATATGCTATTCCTAGTTCTGTAAATTTTTGTGCTAAAATGTCATCTCGCCTTTTAAGACAATTACTCGTGATACCATGAATTGAAATAACTACTGTATCTGTTTTCTTTTTAGGTGTGTGTAATAATCCTATTAAATTTAAATTGTCTACTGAATTGAAATAAACTTTTTCTATCTGCATAAAATTTCCTTCCCTATTCATTCTATGAATTTGTTATTTATATTGTTGCCTTGTTTTTAGAAATTATATACTAATAGATTTTATTTTTCAAGAAAATTAAAATTTTATAGATTAAAAATCTAAACACCCTAAATTTGATAATTTAACCTGATTATTAGAAACTACAAAAGCAGAGATTATCTTTTCTCTGCTTTTTGTATGATTATTCATATTTTATTAATACTATTTACTACTGTTTTTCTGCTTAAAATATTTATTTTAGAATGTTGTAGCTAGACGTACATATGCTGTTTTTCCATAAGCTATATCTGCTGGTGTGGCTGTAGCATCTGATGTATCTAAGCTTTCTAGTGTTCCTGTAACTCCTCCCAATGTAATACCCTTTTTTATGTATTCAGGTAGCAAATTGCCATTATTTGAGCTTCCATTTGATGAATTGTAATTTTCATTTGCGATATTCGTTCTAATGATATTAGCTCCTATTATTATTCCTATAATAACTATTATTGTTATTATGGAAATTAAAATTATTAGCTTTTGTTTTTTACTCCTTTTTTCTTTTCCATTATACCATAAAAACTATTTTTATTTACGCACTTTGCAATGTTTTTTCTAATTCTTTTATTCTTTCATCACTTAGACCCGTGCATTTTTTTATTTCTTCTTTTTTATATTTTTGTTTTAGCATATTAACTGCAACTTGACTTATACCTTCTGAAATACCACGTTTCTCTCCACGTTTCTCTCCACGTTTTTCCCCTTTTTTCTCTTTTTCATCTGCCATATCTAAAAATCTGTCTACAAATGCTTCTAACATATTTTTTCCCTCCTTATATTCTAATTTTTCTATACTTTTTATCATTAGTTTTGCTACTTTCTTACCTTGTTTTCTTGCTATTCTTTCATTTATGTATGAAACTATGTAATCTATTTGTTGTGTAGTTATTTTGATGTTTTTTATTTCTTTTAACATTGCTTCTTCAGTCAATCCAAATCATCAATATCCGAATAATCAATATCGTTTGTTACTAGCTTTAATTTTGTATT
>CAMMLF010000080.1 GCA_946497585.1 uncultured Clostridium sp. | reverse complement strand
ATACAATAAAATTACCGAGGCGGTGCAAAGCTGCAACCGCCTCGGTTTAAGGTTTAAATCATATTAAATTGCGAGGCTTGCCACATACTGGCCAATCCTCTGACCAATTTCCACAACATTCTTTTGGCTCAAGTCCATTGAGGACTCCATAGGACATGTGGAAATGATACGACTGATGTCGTAAATCTTCCTTTCAGCCGTTTTAAGCTTTTCAAGCTTTTTGGGGCCGATTTTTATGATAAGATTACCTTCCTTTCCGTTGCTCTTGATCAACGCTACAATTGTGCGCTGACCATACCGATTGGTGGTGAGGTTGAGCTTTTCAACATAAACACCACCCATATAGGTACTAACCCATATGGAAACGTCTTGGACATTTTCTCCCTTTTTGAAGAGAAACTGTCTACAAGCACTTCTGTTACTTTGGTTCGACGCATAAATATACGTCTTTGGAAAAGCAGTCGTACTTAACATGACTTCTAAACCTCTTTTTTTGCTGTCATGCCATTACGGATACTTTTTATTATAGCATAAATTCCAAAGTTTGTCAAATAACTTTGACAAACTTTGGAATTTGCTTAATATTACCTATTATTCTTCAATTGCTTTTTACTTTGTTTTATTTTTAAATACTATATTTACTCTATCTACTAAATCTTTATTAGTTTTGGTAGCAGTCATTTGAGTTAATAATTGTTCAACAATTTCTGACTGTGGCATAGTTGACATAGCTTTTCTTAAAGAATAAACTGCACTTAATTCTTCTTTTGTTAGCAATAAATCTTCTCTTCTTGTACCAGATTTATTTATATCTATTGCAGGGAATATACGTTTTTCTGAAAGTGATCTATCTAGTACCACTTCCATATTACCTGTTCCCTTGAATTCCTCAAATACAACATCATCCATTCTGCTACCTGTTTCAACTAATGCAGTAGCTAAAATTGTTAAGCTTCCACCATTTTCAATTTTTCTAGCTGCTCCAAAGAATTTTTTAGGCTTATGTAATGCTGCTGGATCTAAACCTCCAGATAATGTCCTTCCTGAAGAAGGTATTGTTAAGTTATAGGCTCTTGCTAACCTTGTTATACTATCTAGTAATATAACAACATCTTTTTGTTGTTCTACCAATCTTTTGGCTCTTTCTAGTACCATTTCAGCAACTTTTGCATGGTGTTCTGGTAATTCGTCAAATGTAGAATAAATTACATCACCTTTTATAGACCTTTTCATGTCTGTAACTTCTTCTGGTCTTTCATCGATTAGTAATACTATTAATTCTATTTCTGGATTGTTAGTTGAAATACTATTTGCAATTTTTTTGATTAATGTAGTTTTACCAACTTTAGGTGGAGCAACTATCATTCCTCTTTGTCCTTTTCCTATTGGACATATTAAATCAATCATTCTTGTTGCATATTCATTAGGAGTTGTTTCCATTTTTAATTTTTCATATGGATAAATTGGTATTAAATCGTCAAATTTCTTTCTTCTATATGCTTCTTCTGGTGGCTGACCATTTACTTCACCTACATATATAAGTGCTGGGAATTTTTCTCCTTCTTTAGGTGTTCTAGTAATACCCTTTATTTTGTCACCATTGTCTAGTCTAAAACGTCTTATTTGAACTGGTGAAATATAAATATCATCAGGTGTAGATAAATAGTTTTTTCCTCTTAAAAATCCATAGCCATCTGGTAATATTTCTAATATTCCTTCTGATATCTTATCATCTGGACTAGTTAATTTGTAACCATCTACATATCTAACCTCTGCTTCTTGTACACCTTCTTCATTTTGCTCTTCTTTGTCCAATATTTCATAGTTTCTGTCATCACCGTTATCCATTGCGTCACTTTTTATAACTTTGTTATTATTATTTTGAATAGTTTCAGTTTCTTTTCTTTCTGCCTCTACACTAGATTTTTCTTGAGATAGCATTTCTATTAATTCGTCCTTTTTTAATTTTGAAACGTATTTAATACCCCTTTCTTTTGCCAATTGTCTTAGCTCTACAAGAGTACATTCTTCTAAATTCATACTTATATTTATTCCTTTCTTAAGGTACGATAACTTTGAATTAACCTACCTCTAATTTTTAATTATAGGAGATTAACTACCTATAATATAAAGATTTGTTATAGATTTTTTAAAGATAAAAGTATAGTGAATTCATTGACTAGTTTATTATAGTAAAATAATTTTCTATAATTTTTAAATAAATAAAATTCAATGATATTTTTATTCTAGGAAATGAGATTTTTCCTATATTAAAAAAATTCCGAAAATCTACGTACATTTATTATACAATAAATTACAAAAAATGTAAATACTTTTTTGGCAATTTTTTACAAGTTTTTATTTTTCTCCCACATACAAAAACACCATAATTAATATGGTGCTTAAGATTTATTTGTTTATATATATGTAACCTCTTTATTATTTAGTTATATCTATATAAACTCTTTCATTTGGCAGATACATATCAAGTTGTTCTCTTGCTTGTTCTTCTACATATTCTGTTGAGTTTAGGTTTTGAATTGTTTCATTTAACTTAGCCTGCTCTTCTTTAGCAGATTCTATTTGACTCTCATACTGTTTGCTTTCTGTGGCATAAGAATTGAGTGTGCTTTGCTGTGTAATGAATATATGTATAACATATACTGCAATTAAAATTATAAATGCATATTTAAGAAATTTTTTCATAAGTAATCCTATCTTTCAAAATTAAATAATAGATATTTTATTTATTTTAGTTAAATTTAACTAACTAAAATAGTTTTAAAATCAATTAACAAAGTGCATAAATAAAACACCTATTTTATTATTCTACATAATTTTACAAAATCCTCTTTAATTTTCGAATTTTTTCTTAAAATTCTTTAAGTTTATGCAGATAATGCATTTTGCTTTTTTATTTATTTTTAAAAACAATTTCAAAGGTATTAGTAATATAGTAATAATCTTTTTTATTATTAATTTTACAAAAGTTAATATATGTACTGAAATTTTCATAAAGTAATTGCTCAAAGTAAAATAATAAGCTATACCACCAAGGCAAATTGCTAAAAACATAAAAAAGCGAATTTCTCCTAAGTTTAGTATAAATATTAAGTAAATTAAGAAAACTGCTACTATAACCCAAAAAACTGCATCTTCTATATATGTAACAACATCAGGTGTTTTTACTGCTTTTCTTAGAGCTCTAAATACGTCATACAATAAGCAAATTGCCACTCCAGCTAATAAATAAATAAGGAAAATACCTATTTGACTATTAAAGAATTCATACATAATGAAATTTTCCTTTCGCAAGTTTACATCTTAAATTAATATAAGATTTTGTACTATTTTTCAACATTCTTTGTTGAATAAAGAAAATCTTATTTAAATATCTTTCCGAGTAAACTTCCATTTTTCTTTTCTTCTTTATCACTATATGTAAGAGTATTAATATTGCCTTCTATTATTACATCTTGGGTATCTATGCTCAATTTATTAATTCTTAAATCTTCACCTTTTATTGTAAGCATTCCCAATTCTGTTTCAAGTATAACTATTTGGTCATCAAAACTTAAAACATCTATAACTCCTGAAATAGTAAGCTTTTCCCTGTTTTCTAAAATAAGATTTTGAATGCTTGTGTTATTATCCTTATAAGTTGTCTTGCGTTCTTCTTGTATCATATTTACCTCCTAAACTTGTCTAAAATTAATTTCATAATTAATTATATTCAGTAGGAGTTTTATTTATGCAAAAATGAAAAAAATAGTTACAAATACATCAATATAATAAATAATTTAAGCTACAATATACATTCTTCCGCTTTTACTGCGCGGGTCGCTTCGCTCCAGCTTGCACGCTCCGTCTGCGCTTCTAAGATAAAGACATAAGGGAACTTGCGCCCTTTGTCCGCTACGCTGCGCTAAAAGCTCTAGAACATATATTGTAGCTTTTTTATTTTTTATACTGTATTTGTAACTATTATTTGAGTTTTTCAATTTAAATATATTTTTTTTCTAACAAAGAATTATGCAAATTATTTAAGTACTTTGTATCTATAATGCTATCAAATAATATAGATATTTTACAAGCTGATACATCTATTTCAAGAATATTATTTTTAATTTCATCTAATGTTTTTAGAATTATATCAAGTATTTCCATATGATTTGAAATACCAGAGCCAACAATTGATATCTTTGTAACAGATTTTATTGTTGTTTGACCTTTTTCTTTGTCTAACATTTTTTCGAGTTTAGCTCTATTTTCTTTATTTATTGTAAAGTTCAAAGTTTCATTTTCGTAATTATATTTACCAATTTTTATATTATTTTTAGTAAGCTTTTTTAATAATTCATAAGAATTTTTTATTCCGTCTATTTGTACTTTCAAAATATTATCATTTTTTATTATGCTTTTGATTAAAGTTTCCTCCATGCAGTCAGCAATTTCAGTTCCCTTATTTTTATTGAATGTACAAGCTGCTATAATTGGCATATTGTATTTTTCTGCGAGCTCTACACAACGGTCGTGAAGCACCTTAGCACCTTCACCAGAAATATATGACATCTCTTCATATGAAATAGAATTTAATTTGTGTGCTAATTTTACATCTCTAGGATCTGCTGTATATACGCCATCAACATCAGAAAAAATATAGCAATGTGCTGCTTTAACAGCGGCTGCTATTGCAACAGCTGTTGTATCTGACCCTCCTCTTCCAAGTGTGGTAATGTTTTGCTTTTCATCAACACCTTGAAATCCTGTTACAATAACTATCTTTCCTTGGTCAAGTTCTTTATTCATCCTTGTTACATCTATGTTAATAATTTTTGAAGATTGATAGTCTGAATTTGTATAAATACCTGCTTGCCATCCTGTAAGTGAAATGGCTTTATGCCCAAGCATTGTTAACAAAATAGCAAGCTTTGATGCTGATACTTGTTCGCCAGTGCTCAAAAGAGCATCCATTTCTCTTTCATTTGGAACTGCGCTTAATTCCTTTGCTTCTTTTATAAGTCTGTCTGTTGTTTTTCCTTGAGCTGAAACTACGCAAATTATTTTGTTTCCTTCTTCTTTAAGTTCTATGATTTTTTTTGCGACTATATTTAGATTAATATTATCCGAAAGAGAGCTTCCTCCAAATTTTAATACAATTGTTTCCATTGCATTTGCCTCTTTTTATTAATATAAATAGAAAATTTAATTATAAAAATTCTATTTTTGACAATTTATGTTGCCTTAATTTATTATATGTGTTTTTGTTATAATATGTACCTTAATTCACTATATGCCTTCTTTCTTTTTTGCAGTTCTTAGTGTCTTACCGTTACAGTTCTGTAATTCATTTTCTTGTCTATATATTTTCTTATATCACAGTCCACTTATTATTAATTACTAAAAGCATACAATATAATTGACACAACTAAAACAATAATTAATAATATTGCTATGACTATTCCAATTGCTTTATGAAAATTCCTTTTCTCTTCGTTTTGTATTTTCTCTTCTTCTTCCTCGCTCTTAATTACATTAACTTCAAAAGAATCGAAAAATTTAATTACTTCATTTTTATTTAGCATAATTGTAGGAAATGAATATATATTCATTTTTTCTTTGTCCACATATTCTGTTATTTCTAAAGCGTAATAATAAATAGGTATAAAGAAAAATCTTTTTTTCTTTCTTGTTAAGTATATTCCTATTAATTTATTGTATGGAATATTAGTTTCTTGAAAATTTATTTTAAATCTAACACCTTGCTCCTCTAAATTAATATAGTAAGTTCCATACACTATTGCAAATATACACAAAGCAAAGGTCAAAAGTATAGCATAGAATAGTATATTTAAGTTATTCCAAAAAGTTGCTATTAAAAATATCATAACTATCAAAAATACTATTAAAATTATTTTTCCATAGCTTTTAAGTAAATTTCCCACATTTGACTTTATTTTTGCCGTTCTTAATACATTTGTAACTTGACTAAATCTACTATGATTACATTTTTGATAAACACTTTTCCAAGTAAGTTTGCTTTTTTGTCCCTTTTTTGTTTTTTCCATTTTTTTATTCCTTCCTACTTTTCACTCGAGAATGCTTATTTTAAATTATTTACTTGTTACCAATCTTAATGTATCTCTTGCAATAACTAACTCTTCGTTTGTTGGCACAATCCAAACTGGAATACTAGAATCATTGCTTGATATACATATTTCTTCTGATTTAGCTTGATTTTTTGTATCATCTATTTTTATTCCCATGAATTTCAGATTATCGCAAATGCCTTTTCTTATTCTTGTTTGATTCTCACCAACACCTGCTGTAAATGTAATAACATCTATTCCTTGCATTGATACAGCATATTTTGCTATTGTTTGAGCAATTATATATTTATAATAATCAAGTGCAAGTTTAGCTCTTTCATTTCCTTCATCTACAGCTGCTTCAATATCTCTTACATCTTTGCTAACTCCTGAAATTCCCCATAGTCCTGATTCTTTATTTAACATAACGTCCATTTCATCTGGTGTTAAATTTTCATTTTTCATTAAAAATGTAACAATTGATGGGTCTAAATCTCCTGAACGTGAGCACATTGGAATTCCTGAAATAGGTGTTAGTCCCATTGATGTTTCAACTGATTTACCATTTTGTATTGCACATATACTTGCACCTTGACCTAAGTGGCAATTAACTATTTTTAGATCTTCTACATTCTTTCCCATAAGTTCTGCAATTCTGCGTGATACGTACAAATGAGATGTTCCATGGAATCCATATTTTCTAATTTTATATTTTTCATAATATTTATATGGAATTGGATAAATATATCTTTCTTCTGGTATTGTTTGATGGAAGGCTGTATCAAATACTCCAACCATTGGCTTTCCAGGCATTAACTCTTGGCAAGCTCTTATACCAATTAAAGAACATGGATTGTGTACTGGTGCTAAACTTGTACATTCTTCAATTCTTCTTATAACTTCATCATCTATAATAACTGATTCTTTAAAATATTCTCCACCATGCACTGTTCTATGTCCAATTGCTCCTATTTCATCTAATGAAGCTATTGCTGGATAGTCTTTATTAAGTAATTGCTCTATTGCAAATTTTAGAGCCTCTTTATGTGTTTTTACTGGGTTTTGTAAAACATATTTTTGACCATTTATTTTATGTGTCAAAAATGATGCTTCTCCTATTCTTTCATATGTTCCTTTTGCTATAAGTTTTTCTCCATCCATATCTATTAATTGATATTTAAGAGATGAACTTCCACAATTGATTACTAAAATTTTCATAAA
>CAMMLF010000079.1 GCA_946497585.1 uncultured Clostridium sp. | reverse complement strand
AAGTACCATCAGTACTTACAACAGTTTTTTTCAAAATTAACTGTTAAAAACCCGTGTTGTTGCGGAAAAAAATTAAAACCATAAAAAATCAATTGACTAATAACATTTAAAAATATATAATAATACTATGCAAATATAAGGAAATACTATGGATAAATATAATATTGATAATTAATTAGAAAGAGGTTTTATACATATGAACAAAAAGAAAAGAAATATAACCATTTTTATAATAATATTAGTATTAATCATTGCAGGAGTTGTAGGAGTTTCAATATATCTTAATAACTTAAAATACCAGTATGAACTATCTACAATACAAGATAGTGAAATACAATATTATAAATTAGAACAAGATGGCAAGTATGGTGTAATAGACAAAGATGGAAATGTAGTGTTACAGCCAACATATGCTTCAATAGATATACCAAACCCAACAAGGGATGTGTTTATCAAGTCAGATGATGGTCAAAACTATACAGCAGTAGATGGAAATGGCAGTCAATTATTTACTGACTATGAAAGTGTAGAAGCAATTTCTATTAACAGCATAACAAGCAATATACCATATGAAAAAACTGTACTTAAGTATAAACAGGGTGGACTTTATGGTCTTTTAGATTTTGACGGAAACAAAATAACTGAAAATATATATAATTCAATTACAAACATTGATTATAAAGAGGGAAACCTAAGAGTAGAGCAAAACGGAAGTTATGGTGTTATAAACATAAAAGGAACTACAATTTTAGAACCAGAATATGATGCAATAATGGCAGATGGTTATTATGATGAAGAAACAAAATATGAAAATGCCGGATTTGTGCTAAGAATAGTAACAGACGATGGCTACAGATTTGGATATGCAGATAGAACTGGAAAAATAGTTTTAGATACATTATATAATGAAATAAATAGATTGACCGAAATTGAAGGAGAGGATGTATACTTAGTTACATCATCTAATGGTAGATATGGCTTATATAAAAATAATAAAGAAATATTGGCAAATGAATATACAAGCATAAGTTTTGACCCTAATAATAATTTGCTAGTAGTTCAAAAAGATCAAACACAAGGAGTAGTAGATTTAGAAGGAAATAATATAGTTCCTATAGACTATGATAGCATTATAATTGGTGGAAAATATATAGATGCGCAAAAGGGAGAAGAAACAGTAGTATTTGATTCTGAGGGTAATAATTTAGATACAGATATTGTAAGCTATAATCAAGTAAGCGATTTAGCCATAGTTATAGATAAGAATAATAATTATAACATAGTAGACTCATCAGGAAATAAAAAGCTACGTGAAAATTACACTTATATAGAATATTTTAATAACAATTATTTTATAGTTACTAAAGATGGAAAAACAGGTGTAATTAATGGAAACGGTAATATAATTATTAATTTAGAATATGATGCAATACAGGCTATAGATGGAACCAATGCACTTCAAGCAATTGTAACAAATGAAAATAGAACAGATATAATAGATAGTAATATGAATATTCATGAAGGTATAGTAAATGCCAATGTACTTAAAAAAGACAATTATATAAAAGTATATTCAGAAACTGAAATGAAATATTATGACTTTAATGGAAATGAAATAACATATAAGTCTCTATTCCCAAATAATTCTGTATATGCTAGCCAAAGTAATGGCAAATGGGGATTAGTTGATAATAATGGAACAGTGGTTGTACCATACGAATATGATATGGTTACTGAGCAAAATGGAAATGTTGCAGGTGTAAAAAAGGATGGAGTATGGCAAGTTGTAAATACAAGTGGTCAAATAGTAAGCGATAACCAATATAACTTATCTTGGCTTGATGTAACATTCTTAGGTGGCTACTACAAAGTAAATAATTCTACTAATGGAACAGTATTTAGTGGAACTGTGAGAAATTAAATTGTTATCGTTATTATAAAAAGTAGCAATATATAATCTTCCGCATTTCACGGCGCGGGTCGCTTCACTCCAGCTTGCTCGCTCCACTTCGCAGATAACCCATATTGCAAGTTTCTAATACTGTGACTGCTCTCGTTCGCTGAAATGCTCCAGATTATATATTGCAACTTTAAAAAATTAAAAAAGAGGTAAATTATGTACAAAGAATATGGAATTAGTGATGAAACATTTAATCTAGTAAATAAATGCGAAAAAGAGGTAAAAGAAGAATTTGAAAAGATAAATGAAGTATGTGAGTACAATTCATTGAAAGTGCTAAAAGCATTTCACGACAATAATTTGTCAGAAGTACATTTTAATGAAACAACAGGTTATGGATATGATGATATAGGAAGAGAAACTATTGAAAATATATACAGTGAGATTTTTGGTACAGAAGATAGCTTGGTAAGGGGTCAATTCATATCTGCTTCTCATGCTTTAAATGTAACATTATTTGGCCTTTTAAGACCAGGTGATACTATGCTTAGCATATGTGGTAAACCGTATGATACACTTGATGAAGTAATAGGCATTAGAGAAAATGCAAGCTCGCTTAAATCATTTGGTATAAAATATGAGCAAATAGATTTAGTAGATAACGATTTTGACTATGAACAAATAAAGGCTAGACTAAGTCAAAAAAATATTAAGCTAGTAGAAATTCAACGTTCAAGAGGATATGCTTTAAGAAAGAGTATAACTTTAGACAAAATACAAAAAGTAGTAAAATTAATAAAAGAAGTTGATTCAAACGTTATAATTATGGTGGACAACTGCTATGGAGAATTTACAAATAAAGAAGAACCATCAAACTTTGGCGCAGATGTATGTGTAGGTTCTTTAATTAAAAATTTGGGTGGAGGGATTTCACCTAATGGTGCTTATGTAGTAGGAAGAAAAGATTTAATTCATCTTGTTGGTGAAAGACTAACTTTGCCGGGAGAAGGTAAAGATGTAGGACCAACACTTGGAATGAATAAAAAAATTCTACAAGGATTATTCTTTGCTCCAAGTGTAGTTGCAAGTAGCTTAAAAACTGCAGTACTTACAAGTAAAGTAATGGAAACCTTAGGTTACAAAGTGCAACCTGAGTTTAATGAGCCTAGAACAGATATAGTACAAACTATAGAATTTAATGACAGAGAAAAATTAATAAAATATTGTCAGGGAATACAAATGGGTTCGCCAGTTGACTCAAACTCAATACCAGTACCAGGGGATATGCCAGGATATGAGGACCAAGTTATAATGGCAGCAGGAGCCTTTACACAAGGTTCATCAATAGAACTTAGTTGTGATGCACCATTAAGACCTCCATATTTAGCATTTCAACAAGGTGGACTTACATATGAGTATGGCAAATTGGGACTAATGAAAGCAATTGAAAATATAAGATAGTTTTTACGATGGGACGCTGTCAATAGGGACGTCCCTTGCTTGACACGTTAGTGTCAAAAAGGGGCGTCCCTATTGACATTGTTGGCTAAAAAAACATACATATAAAAGTTTAAAAAAAGAGAGGATATTTATGGATGTAGTTGTAATAGGTGGTGGACCTGCTGGAATGCTTGCAGCAATCAGTGCAAGCAACCAAGGTGACAATATTACCATTCTTGAAAAAATGAACGCTTTAGGCAAAAAACTTTGCATAACAGGGAAAGGTAGATGCAATATAACTAGTAGTTTACCAATTGATGAATTTATAAAAAACATTCCTGGCAATGGCAAATTTTTATATAGTGCTTTTCAAAATTTTACAAATCAAGATATTATAAATCTTTTAAAAGAAGAGGGATTAGAAACAAAAGAAGAAAGAGGAAATAGAGTATTTCCAGTGACAGATAGAGCATCTGATGTGCGAGATGCTCTTATTCGAGTTTTAAAAAAGCAGAATGTAAAAATAATAACAAATGCAAAGGTAGAAGAAATAGAAGCTGAAAATGGAAAGGTCACAGGTGTAAAATACAAACTAAATTCCAAAAAAGAATATCAAAACTTACTTAACAAAGATAATTTAACTAGACAATGTAAAAATGAAAATTTCAAAGGTGAAAGTTTTAAAAAAGAAACATTCAAAAATGAACTAAACTATGATGAAAAAACTTACATACTAAAAGCGGACAAAGTAATTTTAGCAACCGGAGGAAAAAGCTATCCTCTAACTGGTTCAACAGGAGACGGATATAAAATGGCAAAAAAATTGGACCATACCATAACCGAAATACGCCCATCACTAGTTGCGCTTAAAGCAAAACAAATTAATAAAAACGAAGATGAACACTGCATAAAGGAAGCATCAGATAATCAACAAAAACAAGAAACTAATGTAGCACATCTTTTAGGACTTGAAACTTGCCAAAAGTTACAAGGTTTAAGTTTGAAAAATGTAGGGTTAAAAATTTATAGAGACAATAAGCAAATATATGAAGATTTTGGAGAAATGTTATTTACACATTTTGGAGTATCTGGGCCCATAATATTAAGTGGTTCAGCCCACTTAGTAAGAGGCAATATGGATAATGTGTATATAAGTATAGATTTAAAACCAGCATTAGATGAAGCAAAATTAGATGAAAGAATACTAAGGGATTTTTTTGAGGAAAAGAATAAAGAATTTAAAAATAGTTTGAATAAATTATTACCACAAAAGCTAATACCAGTAGTGGTAGATATAATGGATAAAATAATTTGTAAAAATACAAAAATAGATACAGTCCCTAATAAGTATTCAATTAAAGAAGTAGATGATATAACAAATAAAGAAATTGGAAAATTTTCAAATAAAAAAGTGAATTCGATTACAAAAGAAGAAAGACATATGTTAGTAAAATTGTTAAAGAACTTTAATATTGCAATTGAAGGTTTTAGACCAGTAGAAGAAGCCATTGTTACCGCAGGTGGAGTGAATATAAAAGAAATAAATCCAAAAACAATGGAGTCAAAAATTGTAAAAGGCTTGTATTTTGCAGGAGAAATAATTGACGTAGACGCATATACAGGTGGATTTAATTTGCAAATAGCTTATTCAACAGGGTATACAGCTGGACTAAATCAACAATAATGAATATAATGCGAGAAACAAAAAACTATAAAAATAAAATTAGATAATCTTGTTTTTGTTCTTTTAATTCATAAGAATGTGGCATGAAAATATTTGAAAACTTTAGAGCTAATATGTAAATTTATTAGAAAGAATAGAGGAAAAAATGTTTAAATCAATAGAAAGTGAGTCAATAGCAGAAATAATAGAGAAAAAGTCTAAATTTATTGCAACTTTATATGAAGCAAATAGCAAAGAAGAAGCGGAAAGAATTTTACAAGATACAAGAAAAAAGTATTATGATGCAAAGCACAACTGTTATGCATATATTATTCAAAAAATAGAAAAGTGTAGTGATGATGGAGAACCATCAGGTACAGCAGGAGCACCACTTTTATCACTTTTAAAATCAGCAAATCTTACAAATATAATAATTATAGTAACAAGATATTTTGGAGGCATATTACTTGGAACGGGGGGTCTTGTTAGAGCATATACAGAGGTTGCTCAAAAAGCTATAGGCAATGCAAAAATTGTACTTAAAGATTATGGAGTACAATATGAAATAGAAATAAGTTACAATAATTTAAAAGAATTACAATATATTTGCAAAAAATTAAAAATAAAAATTGTAAATATAGAATATAAAGAAAATGTAAAATTAATACTAGAATCCACTTTTGAGGCAAAAAAAGAGTTAGAAAAAAGTGATAAAATATTAAGGCAAAGGGAAATAAAACAATTATTTGTTACAGTTCAGTAAAATAACATTAGACCAATATACATTCTCTCTCATTTCGCCGCGCGGGTCGCTATTCGCTCCAGCTTGCACGCCCAGCTCCGCTCCTACGTCGCCTTCGCTCACTTGAAATGTTCGAGAACATATATTGGTCTTTTTGTAATAATTTTTACTGAACTGTAACTATTTTTTTTTGTAAAAAATGCAAAAATATGGTAAAAAGCTATTGCATTATTTTGGAAAAATGTATATAATGAGGTAGTAAAATTTTACAAAAGAATGAATTAGGAGGTAAAAGGTAGTGAGTGACAAAATCAAAGTGCTAATAGCAGATGATAACTATGAATTTGGAATGACTTTAAAAAATTACTTGGTAAATGATGAAGAAATGGAAATTGTAGGAATAGCCAGAGATGGTGAAGAGGCCTATTCGGGAGTGCTTAGGCTAAAGCCTGACGTACTATTACTTGATGTAATAATGCCACATTTAGATGGTATAGGAGTACTAGAAAAATTGAACAAAACAAAGCTTGAAAAAAATCCTGTAAAAATAATGATTTCAGCAGTTGGTCAAGACAAAATAACACAAAAAGCAATAGCGTTAGGAGCAGACTACTACATAGTAAAACCTTTTGACATAGAATTACTTACACAAAGAATAAAAGAAATAAAAAATGATGACCCAGAAAGTTTAAAAGATATAATAATAAATCATGAAATAAAATCTCCATATATTTCAATAAAAAAATATGAAGAAAGCAATAAAAATGATTTAGAAGCGGCAGTTACAAATATCATTCACGAAGTTGGAGTTCCTGCACATATAAAAGGATACCAATTTTTAAGAGAAGCTATAATTATGTCTGTTAAAAATGTAGAAATGATAAATCAAGTAACTAAATTGCTTTATCCAGACATAGCTAACAAATACAATACAACTCCATCGAGAGTTGAAAGAGCTATACGCCATGCAATTGAAGTAGCTTGGGGAAGAGGTGACCCTAAAGTTACAGAAAGTATATTTGGATATACAGTATCAGCTGATAAAGGCAAGCCAACAAATAGCGAGTTTATAGCAATGATTGCTGATAAACTACGCCTTGAACTAAAAAGTGCGTAAAAAGTGAATGTCAGTGGGGACGCTCCTAATTGTCAGTGGGGACGTCCCTTTTTTGTCAGTGGGGACGTCCCTTTTTGACACTTTTTGTGTCAAAAAGGAGCGTCCCCACTGACATTGAGTGTCAATCAAGAGCGTCCCTTTTGACACATAGTATTGAGTGTCAATCAAGAGCGTCCCTTTTGACACAAAAAAATTTTTTATCTCCAATAACACTTGAAAAATGCCAGAAATATAGTATAATATAAATACATTTTAGAAAATGAAAATTATTAATAAAAAAATTTAATTACTTTTATTAAACAAAAATGTAAATTACCTAAAGTGCAAGGAGGAAATAATTGTGATAGACCGCGAACCAGTAAAAAGAACAAAAGACTTAATAAAAATAAAGGTAATAGGTGTTGGTGGAGGCGGAAATAATGCTGTAAACCAAATGATAGTATCAGATGTAGATGGAGTAGAATATATATTAGTAAATACAGAAAAAGGAATA
>CAMMLF010000078.1 GCA_946497585.1 uncultured Clostridium sp. | reverse complement strand
TTTTATTTAGGGCATGTCCTGCATGTATTTCTCCATTTGCATATGGAGGTCCATCGTGAAGTACAAAGCTTGGATGCCCTTCATTCTTCTTTAAAACTTTTTCATACAAACCGTTTTCAAAAACATTTTCTAATATACCTGGTTCTTTTTCAGGTAAATTTCCCCTCATTGGGAAGTCTGTTTTTGGTAAGTTAAGTGTTTGACTGTAGTCTTTCTTTTCTTTTTCCATAATTACCTCCTTGAATTTGTGGGTGGCGTGTCAATGGGGACGGCCCCTTTTTTGACACGACTAGTGTCAAAAAGGAGCGTCCCTATTGACACCTATTGACAAAAAGACTTCATCCTTATAGGACGAAGTCTTTCCGCGGTACCACCTAATTTAAAAGAATTTATATTTTATATAATCTTTTTATTACTAAGATTTTAGATTATACTATTCTTTTCTCTCTAATATCTTTAACGCAGATTTACGACTTAAGCTAATTGCATTTTAATTTTTCACTTAAAAAAATAGAAAATCTAACCAAAATGTTTTTGAAAAATGTTTCCAAAGCTGGCTGCTTTCGCTTAAGCAACATATAAGTGATAATAAATAAATAGTTTCTTACTAGCATCTCACCGCCACTAGCTCTCTAAAAAGGCTTGTTTATTTACCGTGTCTTATATATAGTTTTTATATATGATATGACTATTTTACAACGTTTTATGTAAAAAAGTCAAGGTTTTTCTGTAAATCTAATTCATATTTTAAATTTACTTTTTGTCTTTTTCTATATTTTCCACATTTTCTATAGATTTGCTTTTCATTTTCTTGTTGGTCTTCTTCTTTTTTCTAAAGCCAAACCACCAAACTAGAATTGCTACAAAAGCAATTACTAGTAATACCAAAATCACATTTGAGAACTGGTCAAAAATATTTACAACTGTTTCCCATGAATCGCCTAAAGCTTTTCCTAAGCATACTAATACAGTATTCCAAATTGTTGAACCTAATATTGTATACAATAAGAATTTCCACATTTTCATTTCACTCATACCAGCAGGAATTGAAATTAAACTTCTTACTATTGGTATGAATCTACAAATAAATACAGTTTTTTGCCCTTTTGTATCAAACCATTTATCTGCTTTTTCTATATCTTCTTTTTTTAGTCTAAGAACTTTTCCTATTTTTCCAGATACTATTCTTTCTAATCTTTCCTTATTTAAAATTTTACCAATTAGATAAAGTACAATTGCCCCTACTGTAGAACCAATTGTTGCTGCTATAATAACTCCAACAGCATTCAGTGATGTTTTTGTTGTCATAAAACCACCAAATGCCAATATTACCTCTGATGGTATTGGCGGAAATATATTTTCTATAGCAATAAGTAAACCAACCCCAAGATAACCCCAATTCTCAATTATTTGTATAATAATTTCTTCCATATTTTTTTTCGTATATTAAATACTTTCTCCTTATATTATTTAGATTTTATACAAAATCTATAAAGCTAAAAACAAATTTTTGTGTTATATTTATTTTTCTTCATAACCAGGCTTTTTCAATAATTTAAACATATTTGTTTTATATTTTTCTACACCTGGTTGATTAAATGGATTTACTTCCAAAAGTTCTGCTGACATAGCACATGCTTTTTCAAAGAAGTAAATAAGCTGTCCAATAGTTTCTTCATTAAGTTCATCTATATGAATAATTATGTTTGGTACTTCGCCTTCTGAATGTGCTTTTATTGTTCCTTGCATTGCCATTTTATTTACATAGCTTAATTTTTTGCCATACAAATAATTCAAATTATCTAAGTTGTCTTCATCAATATTTATTGTAATATCTGTGTTTGAATTTTCAATATCTAAAACTGTTTCAAATAATATTTTTCTTCCTTCTTGTATATATTGTCCTAATGAATGTAAATCAGTTGTAAATTCTGCTCCTGATGGGAATAAACCTTTTCCATCCTTTCCTTCACTTTCACCAAATAGTTGCTTCCACCATTCTATAAAATAATGCATTCTTGGATTATATGAAACTAACATTTCTACTGATTTATCTCTTTCATATAATAAATTTCGCGCAACAGCATATTGATAGCATTGATTATATTCAAGCGAACTATCTGAATATTTATCCATTGCAAATCTAGCACCTTCCATGATTTTATCTATGTCTAATCCACTTGCTGCAATTGGTAAAAGGCCTACTGCTGTAAGAACTGAGAATCTTCCTCCTACATCATCTGGTATTACAAAACTTTCATAGCCTTCCGCTTCTGATAGTTGTTTTAATGCTCCTTTTTTCTTATCAGTTGTTACATATATTCTTTTTCTAGCTTCTTTGATTCCATATTTTCCTTCTAGAATTTCTCTAAAAATTCTAAAGGCAATCGCTGGTTCTGTGGTAGTTCCTGATTTAGATATTACATTAATGCTAAAATCTTTTCCCTCTAGTACTTCTATAACATCATTTATATAATCTGGGCTTAGATTGTTTCCAACAAATATAATATGTGGTTTATCATCTTTCATTTGTGAAAATGAACTATGTAATGCTTCAATTACTGCTCTTGCGCCTAAGTATGAGCCACCAATTCCTATAACCAATAAAATATCTGAATCTTTTCTAATTTTTTGTGCGCATTTCTTAATTCTTTCAAATTCCTTTTTATCATATTCTGTTGGTAGTTTAAGCCAACCTAAAAATTCGCTTTCATCTTCAGATTTGTCTAGTAGTTCTTGATTTATTTCTTCTACAACACCTGCATGCTCTAATATTTCTTCCATTTTAACTTTTGATTCTTTAAAATCCAATTTAATATTTGCCATTAGCTTCCTCCTTTGATTTTTTACTATTTTATTATATTTTATTAATACTTTCAATACCTTAATTTAATTTTATGAATAAAATTTGTTATTTAGAATATAATAATTTTGTATACAAATTATTGACAATTGTATACATAATATTATATAATGTATACGAGGAGTGATAAAAATGTCTACTGTAAGAATTAATGATGATATAAAAAAAGATGTTATCCCTATTTTAAATGACTTAGGACTTTCTCTAAGTGAAGCTATAAATATATTTTTACATCAAGTAAAATTAAACAATGGAATACCTTTTAGCATTAAAAGGCAAGGTACTATAGAATTAAATGATGGATATGGTTCTTATATTTGTGAATATGGTCATTTGCATGATTATAGCCAAATAGATTTAAAGGGATTAGAAAAAGAGGCTAAAAATAATAAAACTTACAATAATGTAAAAGAATTAGAAAAGGATTTGGAAGAGGGTTAAACTATGTTGTTAAAAATAGAGGTAACTAATAGATTTAAGCAAAGCATTAAAAAAGTCAAAAAAAGGCGGTATAAATACAAAGTTAATTTATGATGTAATCGATATGCTTTCAAAAGGTGAAACACTACCTGCAAAATATAAAAATCATCCATTAAAGGGAAATTTTAATGGTTATTATGATTGTCATATATTGCCTGATTTAGTTATGATATATAAGATTGAAAAAGAAGAATTAATACTATTATTATTTGATTTAGATACACATTCAAATTTATTTTAAAAAAGCTTCAAATATTTTGAGGCTTTTTTTAATGATGTCAATGGTGAACGGTTCTTTTCGCAAAATTTTACAATGGGGACGGACCCAAACGTAAAATATTTTACGAAAAGGACCGTCCCAAAAGTAAAATCACATCTCCTCAATTATTCTCGCCAAATATTTCATTGCTCCCATACTTTCTTCTAAGGTATTTCCAGTTGAACCCACTTCAATTATACATGCTGCTTTTGCAACGTGTTGATTATATTCTGAATTTCTTAAAATTATTGGTTTGAAAAGCCCCGGGTATAGTTCATTTGCCTTTTGCTGAACTTTAATGGCAAACTTTAAGTTTTGCAACCAATTTGTATGTGCTGAATTTGAGCCATCTGTTCCTATTACAAACATTAGTTGTGATACATACTCATCACCTATTTTTACTCTTGGTCCATATGTTTCATCTGCAATTGCATCTCTATGTAAATCTATTACTATATCAGTGTCTGGATTTGCACTTAATATATTATTTGCTGTTACCAGTGACCTAGAATATGAGCCATTGTATGCTGGATAATCGTGATAAGTTCTATCATGTATAACTGTGCAACCGTAACTATTTAAGCAACTTTCTAACACATCGCCAACTTTTGATACTGAATAATTTAAATCTATTGTTCTATAATTACCGCTTAGCTCGTATGTATATTGCTCTGTTGGTGTATAACTTTCACAAGTATGGGTGTGATAAATTGCTACCTTGTTTTTATTTACCTCTATATCTGGTGTAAGCATTTCGTGAGTTAATTGATAGTTTGTTCCATTATTTATATACACTCCATTATATTCATCTGTATATCTTGGATTTACACCACTATTATCTACTTCTGTAACTGTTAAATCTTTATTTATTCCTATGGTCTGTAAAACATCTCCATTTTGTGCAGTTTCATTTGAATTTTCTGCGTTTGACAAATTCTCACCATTTGCTGAAGCTTCTTCCCCTCCTCCATTTTGACCATTATTTTCATTATTGCTTGCTTCATTTGATACTTCATTAGAACTATTTTTTATAGAGTCTAAAACTTCAAGTTCTGATGAAAATGCCATTTTCATACTACTTGCTTTTTTCGTTTGACCAACTTCTTTATTTATTGCTATTTGTGGCAACATATTGTCTATGCAAAATAGCCATGCTTTTGATTTATTTTCACTCTCATTTGAATTATTTTCACTGCTACTATTTTCTACACTATTATTATCTATATTTTCGTTTTCTGTTTCACTATTTTTTGCACTATTTACTTCTGAATTGTTATTATTCATATTAATAAACTTTACAACTAAAGCTACAGCTGTTAGTACAATCAAAACTTTTATTAAATATTTAATTAAATCTTTTACTTTAAATACTTTTATCATAATAAAAATTATATTCTTTGTACATTAATTTTATGTTAAAAAATATGGTATGTAAAAATTTACACACCATATTATACACTCTCTTTACTTTTGCCTTAATATAGCTTTCTTTGTTTGATTGTGTCAAACAAGAGCGTCCCTATTGACATAGCTTTCCTTGTTTGATTGTGTCAAACAAGAGCGTCCCTATTGACAATATAGCTTTCCTTGTTTGATTGTGTCAAACAAGAGCGTCCCTATTGACATTGACATTCTAAAGGACAATATTATTACAGAGCTGTTATGAAACCATTTTTTTGTCGAATTTTGTCTAAAACTACTTGACATAGCAAAATATAAAGTATAGTATTTATCTAAGTTATTTTTTCTCGAAGGGAGATGTCCCTTCTACAACACAAAGGAGAAAATTTATGGACACGATTTTTTCGAGAGATAACCTTCGTATCTGGCGGGATATGGACGATAGTTCTTTGAACTTTATGTTCATTGAAAATGGGAAAGGTTGCGTTAAGCTTCCTTATACGGCTTCTAAGCAAGACGCTTTTAGCTTTATGATGCCGTATATCTATGAGCTCGCCCACTTTGAAGCTTACGGTGTACCTTATATTCTCGAAGAATACAAGAAGGCTATCAATCTTAAGACCTCTCTCGAAGATTGGCTGACTTCTCAAATCGCCTACGGCGAAATGACCTTGTCTGAAGCTCGTCTCGTTCTCAATGAGCTTTATCTGCCCACCGAAAACTTTTCTTCTATCTAATCTGCTTTTGCAGATTACCCAACCTCTTTTTCAAAACTTGGTGAAGAAACAATAGAAAAATTGATTTTTTCTTATTCATCAAAAAACAGCAAACCGGTATCTCAGTTTGAGGTACCGATTTGCTGTTTACAAATTAAATTTTGTACTTTTTACTAAGTAGAAATTTGTTCAATAAAATTTTATTTTGTTGCTTTATATACAATTAATGTTTCATCATATCTTTTATTGCTTCAACTTCTTCATCTGCATTTAGTCTCATAAATATTGGTTCACCTTTTTCTATTACCTTGGTATTCTTTATTTCTTTATATTCTTTTAAAGAGTCCCATGTAACATTATTGCTCATTCCAAGTTGTCTTAACATATTGTCTGACGTTTCTTCCATTAGTGGTCTTATTAAAATTGCAATTTCTCTTAAATTAGCAATTAAGTGGTAAATGCAAGATTTTAATTTTTCTTTACTTTCTTCATCTTTAGCTAAAACCCAAGGTGAAGTTTCATCTATATATTTATTTGTTCTTGAAATATAATTCCAAATTTCTTTTAAGCTATTTGCAAATTCAAAGTTATTTATTTCTTTTTCAAAATTTGTGATTGCATCATTTGATGCATTTTCCAAATCTTCATCTACTTCGTTTTGAAGGCCATTATACTCTGGAATCACTCCATCAAAATATTTGTTAACCATTGAAATCGTTCTATTTAATAAATTGCTTAAATCATTACATAAGTCAAAGTTATATCTTTCAACAAATTCTTCTGGTGAGAATAATCCGTCTTGTGATGTTGGTAATTCTCTAATTAAGAAATACTTTGTAGCATCCAAACCATATCTTTCTATAAGCTGGTCTGGGTAAATAACATTTCCTTTTGATTTACTAATTTTACCATCTTTCATAACAAACCAATTGTGTACAAATATTGTTTTTGGAAGTGGTAAATCTAGTGCCATTAAGAATATAGGCCAATAAATTAAATGGAATCTTGCAATGTCTTTTCCAACCAAGTGTACATCTGCTGGCCAGAATTTTTTAAATCTGCTGTCATCATCTGATAAGTAACCTAAAGCTGTAATATAGTTTGTTAAAGCATCAAGCCATACATAAATAACATGTTTTGGGTCACTTTTAACTTTTATTCCCCAGTCAAAAGATGTTCTTGTAACACACAAATCTTCTAGCCCCGGTTTTATAAAGTTATTTATCATTTCAGTTTTTCTATAATCTGGTTTTATAAAATCTGGATGAGTATTGTAGTATTCTAGAAGTCTATCTGCATATTTTTTCATATTGAAGAAGTATGCTTCTTCCTTCATTTTTGTAACTTCTCTACCACAATCAGGACATTTGCCATCTACTAATTGTGTTTCTGTAAAATATGATTCACAAGGTTTGCAATACCAGCCTTCATATTCACCTTT
Organism: uncultured Clostridium sp.; assembly: GCA_946497585.1. Classification (GTDB taxonomy): domain Bacteria; phylum Bacillota; class Clostridia; order TANB77; family CAG-508; genus CAG-793. The sequence goes on along the minus strand of CAMMLF010000078.1, from coordinate 260 downwards.
GTAGATATCTCCTTGCTTTAGAAATCTTTCAAATATTTCTTGAACAGCTTTGCAGTGATATTCATCAGTTGTTCTCATAAATATATCATAATCTATTTTCATAGTTTTCCATAATTTCTTAGCTGCATCTGCTTGAACATCAACATATTCTTGAGGAGACATATTTTCATCTTTTGCCTTATCCTCTATTTTTTGTCCATGCTCATCTACACCAGTTAGCATTAAGCAGTCATATCCTTGCATTTTTCTTAGCCTCTTTA
>CAMMLF010000077.1 GCA_946497585.1 uncultured Clostridium sp. | reverse complement strand
GTACATTTATATCCTTTCCCCCTTTATTTTATGCTTTCAATAAAAAAATAGCATGAATCCTGTTTTTAGAGATACTTTCTAAAAGCAGGTTATTTCTTTCGTTTAGAGGTATGTTATAAAAACATACCATTACACAGTTTTTTCCTTGTAAATATTGACTTTTAGGCTATAAAATAATATTATATATATAATTATTTTATTATAAAGAAAGGTTTGACTATGGAAGCTCTTATGACTACAACCAGTTTTGGTGGCGAACTTTTAAGTTTCAAACTAGACGGTATAGAGAAAATTCACCAAGGAGAAGATGTGAGAGATGATAATGGTAAAGTGTATTGGAAAAGACACGCACCAGTATTATTTCCTATTGTAGGTAAGCTAAAGAGAAATCAAACAATAATAAATGGAAGAACTTTTGAAATCCCTCAACATGGATTTGCAAGGGATATGGAATTTGAACCAGTAACTAAATTGGACAACTTTCATTCTTATGTGTTAAAAAGTAACAAATATACATTAGCAAGATATCCTTTTGACTTTGAACTAACAAATACATACAGACAAGAAGGAAACAAGCTAATATTTATATACAAAGTAATAAATACAGGTGTTACAAATATGCCTTTTGGAATAGGTGGACATCCTGCTTTTAAAATTGACCCAGATGATTTAAAAAGAGGTAATTATTATTTAGAGTTTAAAGAAGAAGAGGATAGAGCACATTTTTTGTATTTAGTCGATGGTTTAGTCGGAACAGAATATGCCAAAAATAAATTAATAAATAACAGAATAATACTTTTGGATGAACATACTTTTGATAATGATGCACTGATTATTAAAGGCATACAAAACAAGTCTATAAGCCTAAAAAATAGTAGAACTAGAAAAACAGTGCTAACAATGGATTTTGAAGGATGGCCATTTTTAGGAATATGGTCAAAGCCGGGAGCTCCATTCATTTGTTTAGAGCCATGGCAATCAACAGCGGACAGAATTCATAGTTCTAGTGTATTTGTGCAAAAACCAGATATGATAGTTTTAGCACCGGGACAAGAATTTGAAGCTAAATTCTCAGTAGAGTTTTTTAGTTAATGTTGTAATTTACAATTATTATTGAAACTCAAATATAATATAGATTAAAAAAGGAAGCAAAAATGATTAGAATAATTTTACTTATAATTATAGCAATTGGTGTAACTGCAATATTTGATGCAAGAAGAATTGCAGAAAAATATTTTAGTTCATCAGATATAAATAAACAAGTACTACTGCTTAAAGCGGTGGGCTTTCTCGTCTCTGCGATTTGTGCAATAATTTTAACATTTTTATTATAATATATTAAAATTTTCAGTTAAACTTAGTTATAGAAAAAGTGGCAATATATGTTTTGAGCTTTTAGCGACCTGAGGCAGCGAAAAGTTTTAAGTTTTTAGCTAAGTAGAACTGCGGAAGTGAGCGTGCGAGCGTTTTCGCATAAGCGAAACCGTGAAGCAAATGCGAGAAAATATATATTGCCACTTTATTTTAATAGAATAGAGGTAATTATGAAAAAAATAGAAGGAAAATATAATCCAAAGGATTTTGAAGAGAAAATATATAAAAATTGGGAAGAAAACAAATATTTTAAACCAAGTATGGATAAAACAAAGCCATCATTTTCAATTGTCATGCCACCACCAAATGTAACAGGAAAATTACATATGGGACATGCTCTAGATTATACAATTCAAGATGTAATTATTAGAGCAAAAAGAATGCAAGGATATAACACTTTATGGCTTCCAGGGGCAGACCATGCGTCAATTGCAACTGAAGCAAAAGTTGTTCAGAAGTTAAAAAGCGAAGGTCATACCAAAGAAGAACTAGGTAGAGAAAAGTTCTTAGATGAAGCATGGGATTGGACTAGAAAATATGGTGGAGAAATCGAAAACCAACAAAAAAGACTAGGATGTTCATGCGACTGGGATAGAAAAAGATTTACACTAGATGAAGGACTTTCAAATGCAGTTTTAGAAGAATTTTGCAATTTATATAATGATGGACTAATTTATAGAGGCAAAAAGATGATAAACTGGTGCCCATATTGTCATTCATCAATTTCAGACATAGAAGTTGAATATAGTGAAGAAAAATCTCATTTATGGCATATTAGATATCAAATAAAAGGAACAAATGACTATGTAGAAGTTGCTACAACAAGACCTGAAACAATGCTTGGAGATACAGCAGTTGCGGTAAATCCAAAAGATGAGAGATATAAAAATCTAGTAGGAAAAACTTGCATACTTCCAATAGTAAATAGAGAAATTCCTATAATTGCAGATGAATTTGTAGATATGGAATTTGGAACAGGTTGTGTAAAGATAACTCCAGCACATGATATGAATGACTACCAAGCAGGACTAAAACACAATTTAGAATTCATAGAAGTATTTGATGAGTCAAATATAATGAATGATATAGTTCCAGAATATAAAGGACTAACTTCAGATGAAGCTAGACCATTAGTTGTAGAAAAACTAAAAGAGCTAGGAGCTTTAGTAAGCATAGAAGATTATACTCACAACGTTGGAAAATGTTATAGATGCCATAACACAGTTGAGCCAAGAATATCAGAGCAATGGTTTGTTGCAATGAAAAAATTAGCAGAGCCTGCAATAGAAGCTGTTAAAAATGGCGACATCAAATTTGTACCAAAAAAATATGAAAAAACATATTTCAATTGGTTAGAAAATATTCAAGACTGGTGTATTTCAAGACAATTATGGTGGGGTCATAGAATACCAGCATATTACTGTGATGAATGTAATCATATTACAGTTGCAAAAGAAAATCCAGAAAAGTGCGAAAAATGTGGAAGCACACATATTCATCAAGATGAAGATACACTAGATACATGGTTTAGCTCAGCACTTTGGCCATTCTCAACAATGGGTTGGCCAGACAAAGACGCAGAAGATTATAAAACATTTTATCCAACAAATTGCTTAGTTACAGCATATGATATTATATTCTTCTGGGTTGCAAGAATGATATTCTCAGGAATATATGCAACTGGCAAAAAGCCATTTAGCGATATAGTAATGCATGGATTAGTTAGAGATAGCCAAGGCAGAAAAATGTCAAAGAGTTTAGGAAATGGAATAGACCCATTAGAAGTAATGAACGAATATGGTACAGATAGCTTAAGATTTTCTGTATTATCAGGTACAACAATGGGGAATGACATAAAATATATGCCTGAAAAACTTGACCAAGCATCGAACTTTGCTAATAAAATGTGGAATGCTGCTAAATTCATAACAATGAATTCAGCGTCAGATGAAGAAATAATAGCATTTAGTAAAGAAATTGAAAACAAAGCAAAAAATGATAATTCAGCAAATACTTTGACAAACACAGAAAGTAGTAATACATCGAGCTATTTAATAAAAACAGAGAATTGTATTGCGTCAAAGTCAGAAAGATGTTTAAAACCAGAAGACAAATGGATAATTGGAAAACTAAATAAATTAATAAATGAAGTTACAGAAAATATTAAAAACTACGATTTAGGTATAGCACTAGATAACATTTATACATTTATATGGGATGAATTCTGTGACTGGTATATAGAAATGAGCAAAACTAGACTAAGTTCAGGCGAAACAATGAATTTATCTGATGAAAAAGTTACATCAGAAAATAGAAAGTCATCAGATGAAAAAGTTGTAGTTTCATATGTATTAGATTATGTATTTAGAAATTCATTAAAACTATTACATCCATTTATGCCATTTGTTACAGCAGAGCTTTATTCACATTTAGTAAGTTATGACAATAAAGATATAATAATATCTGATTGGCCAGTTGCTTCAAAAGAAAATTACGAAGAAGACATGGCATATATTGAAGAAATAAAAAATATAATTGTACAAATTAGAAATGTAAGAACAAATATGAATATTCATCCATCTAAAAAAGTACAATTAATTGTAATAACAGAAAATAAAGACTTAGCTAACAAAATTGCACAAGATGAAGAATTTATCAAAAAATTAGGCTTTGGTAGTAAATTAACTGTACAAAATAATGAAGATGGAATTGAAGCTAATGCAATATGTGTATCAACTGGAAACTTAAAAATATTTATGCCATTTAGTGAACTTGTTGATATTGAAGAAGAAATCAAGAGATTAGAAGCAGAAAAATCAAGACTAGAAAGCGAAGTAGAAAGAAGCAATAAAATACTTTCAAACCAAGGCTTTATAGCAAAAGCTCCAAAAGCTAAAGTTGATGAAGAAAAAGCTAAGTTGGAGAAATATAGTAAAATGTTAGAAGAAACAAATGCAAGATTAAATAGCTTAAAAGCATAAAAAATATTTCAATTGTGCAATGATTTACATAATTTAAAGTGCAAATAAATTGCACAATTGAATTTGCAAAACTTTAAAGTGTAAATAAATTGCACAATTGAAAATTATTCAAATAATAAGAGAGGTGAGAAAATGAAAATCACAAACTCAATGCCAGGCAAAAAAGAAGAATTTGTACCCATAAATAAAGACGAGGTAAAAATGTATGCTTGCGGTGTAACAGTTTATGACTTAAGTCATATAGGACACGCAAGACAAGCAATTGTGTATGCCATGATGACAGACTACTTCAGATATAAAGGTTACAAAGTAACATATGTAAGAAACTATACAGACGTAGATGACAAAATTATAAAAAGAGCAAATGAGCTTGGAAAAAATGCCTTAGAATTTTCTCAGGAGCAAATTCTTGAAACAGAAAAAGATATGCAAGCATTGCACGTTACAGAAGCAGATATAAAAACAAAAGCATCTGAATACATACCTCAAATTATAAAATTTGTAGAAAATCTTATAGAAAAAGGTGATGCATATGCTACAGAAAAAGGAGATGTTTACTATTCAGTAAAAACATTTAAAGAATATGGAAAACTATCTCATAGAAAAGTAGACGAATTACGTAATGGAGTAAGAATAGAAGTAGAAGAAGGCAAAAAAGATCCCGTAGATTTTGCATTATGGAAATCAGCAAAACCCGGAGAAATATATTGGGAATCACCTTGGGGTAAAGGAAGACCAGGCTGGCATATAGAATGTTCTGCAATGATTTTAAACACACTTGGTGAAACAATAGATATTCATGGCGGTGGAAGAGATTTATTATTTCCACATCATGAAAATGAAATTGCTCAAAGTGAAGCACTAACAGGCAAAAAACTAGCCAATTATTGGACCCACTGCGGACTAATAAAAATAAATGGCGAAAAAATGAGCAAATCTTTAGGAAACTCATTATCTATAAGAGATGCATTAAAAATGTACAATTATGAAGTTATAAAATATGTTCTACTATCTAAACATTATGCAACAGATATGGATATACACGACAGTGATTATAAAATCGCAGAAGAGCATATGTATTATTTTTATAGTACTATAAAAAAGATGAATGAATTTATCATGGCAAATGCCGGAGATGCAAATGGAGAAAAATTAGATAATGAAACATTAAAAACTATAGTACCAAAATTCATTGAAGTAATGGACGATGACTTTAACTCAGCCCTAGCAATTTCAAATTTGCATATTATTTTTAGAGATATAAATAATATGATGAAAACTGCAAATAAAGCAAATATACAAATAGTTGCAAACACATTGGCAAAAGCTTTAGAAGACATAAAAAGTGTTTACAAAATACTAGGATTTTTTGAGCAAGAACCAGATGAATTTATTTCAAATATGAAAGAAAAGTATTTGGGCAAATTAAACATTAGTGTAAATGAAATAGAAAACAAAATAGCTAAAAGAGCCGAAGCTAAAAAGAATAAAGACTATGAAACTGCAGACGCTATTAGAGCAGAATTAGATAAAAAAGGCATCTTACTAAATGACACAAAAGACGGAACAACTTGGGATATAAAAGAATTATATAGTTAAAAATGAATATCAAAAATTTTATAAATAAAAAATCGCACGTAAATTTTTAAGATATAGTATCATTAAAGAAATTAAGGAAGGATTGATAAAATGAAGGGCGAAGCAAAAGAAAAAACTAAAGAAGAAAAAAGCAAAAATAAAAAAGATAAAGCAAAAATTAATAATTCAAGCAAGGAAGAGGTAGAAGAACTTTCAAACTCAAATAAAAATAATAGTAGTAATCAAGGAAAAGATGGAAACAAGCTAAACAAGGTAATTTTAACTATATTACTTATATTAGTTATTTTTGTAGTAGCAATAGGAATAATCTATGGAGGAAGAATAATAAACAAAGCAAAACTAGATCGAGAATTAGAAAATCTAGTTAGCAAAGACATATCATCAGTAGATTTATCAAATACAGCACCAGTTACATCTGGAGAATTTGCAGTTGTAGAGCAAACTGTGAAAGAATTTTTTAAAGAATATTCTGACTTAAGACAACAATTTATGGAAAAGGTAAATGATTCGCAATTGCAGTCAATACTAACAACTGAAAATTATGAGCAAGATGGTCCAGAGTTTACAGAATCTATAAACTATATAAATACCGCAAAAGGAGAATTTAATAACATAGCAGATGAATTATTACACCTTCTTTCTACAGAAAATATAGAAGCAAGAATAAAAGACAAAGATATTGGCGACTACTACAAAGATTTATATAAGGGATATTTTATAGATAATAACGACTTATCAACTACCTTCCAAGAAACATATCAAGATACTGTAGATGATAAAACTTTAATGAATAATTTATATGATAATGAAATAAAAATACTTAACTTTTTGACAGAAAATAAGGCACATTGGGAAGTGCTAGATAATAAACTTACATTTGATGACCAAGAGTTAGCAAATACTTTTAATGATATGAAATCAAACTTATATGCAGAGAAAGAGTAATTAAAATCCTACTGAAAGATTTTACTAGATATTGAAAAATCTTCAGTAGGAATTTTTGTGTATAGAAAAAAGTAATTGAGAATAATTATATAATTGTTCTAAACAAGTCGGCATAAATAGAAGAATTCCAATTCTATTTGTGCTGATTTATTATTTTACCAAAAAATTAAAATGTCGATTTTTGTCGAAAAGTTTTCTAAGAAAAATTATAAATATATATTGACAAAACATGGAAAACAATATATACTTATAAACATAATAAATTTGCAAATAAAATCAATAGAATTAAATCATTAATATTTATAAAGCACTAATTAAATATTAATTCTAAAATTTTGAATTCATAAAATCTGCACAAGATAAAATAAAAAGGTTGAAATAATTAAATATTAAAAAAGAATTAGTAAATTATATAAATTTTAAATAAATTATGGTGCTACGTCATTTGGCAAAGGCTAAAAAAGGCTATTTAGCAAAGATATGACACCATAAGTTTATTAATCGTGCAATAAAAACTTGACGAAATATAAACAAATTGATATAATTTAGAAAGAGAGG
>CAMMLF010000076.1 GCA_946497585.1 uncultured Clostridium sp. | reverse complement strand
TTCTCAAAACTGAGAAAGCTCTAATTTTTTATTTAAAAGTATTAAACAGTAACAATTTTCTGGCAATAATATACAAAATCTATTGCAAAAGCATTTAAAATGTTGTAATATAGTTAAGTACAAATTGTACAGAGATAGCAAGCTTTAAAAATGTATTTTAAATCTATGCAAAACTCTAATTTAATAAAGTAATAGGGAGGTATTTTATGGAGGATATTTCTATTCAAATTGGGCAGAGACTTTTCAATTATAGAGTGTCTGCTATTTTTAGATGTGGAGACAAAATATTGCTACATCATGGATTGAACAAAGACCATTATACTTTACCAGGTGGCAGAGTTAAAGAGGGCGAGTCTACAGTAACTGCATTAAAAAGAGAAATTAAAGAGGAAATGGGATTAGATATTGAATATGTAAGACCATTTTCTTTTATTGAGAACTTTTTTGAAATGGACGGAAAATTATATCACGAGCTATTAGTTACTCATGAGTTAAAATTTAAAGATGAGTCAGTGTACTTTAAGGGAAAAATTATGCCTATTGAACCTGAAAAGCAAGGCAAACTTGAGTTTTTGTGGTTTGATATAAACAAGCTAGATAGCATAGAGTTCGTGCCTATAAAACTAAAGGAAGCTATAAAAAGAAATTCAAAAGATTTTTTGCATTTTATTAATTTTGAAAAATAGTGGAATATTAAATAGTTGTAAGCCTAGACAACCCAAAAAAATTTTAATATAATTATGAACAATAAAAATGTTAGCTAGCTACCGAATTAAAATCAGCATAGGCTCTTATAAAAAATGCTAATAAACCATAGAACTAAAATAGGAATAGTCTATTATCCAAGAAAGGAGGAAATGTTGTATTTTAAAATATGGCATAAAAGAAAAATGAACGGTGATTTAGAAATGGAACTTTTTGATATTTTTACTGAAGGATACAAAGATAAACTAGACGAAAAAAAAGATTTGAAGGATTATTTAGAGGAAAAAACAAAAGACGAGCTAATTGGAATATATGGTAGATATTATCTTGCTGGAAATATGAATGATATTGATAAGCTTAAAGAGATAAAAGGAGAATCAAAGGAAAATATTATTAATAAAATAATTAATCTAATAGATACTCAGCTAATATCAGTTTTCCAATATATGAATGATAATAGAATGGAGCAAATTAAAAATATAGCTAATGATGATGGCTTTTCGACTTTTGAATTAGGTGAGATTAATAATTTTTCGATAGACATTATGATGAAATTACATTTATTAGGATTAATTTATGCAAAAAAAGAAAATGAAAAGACAATTATTCATATGCCTAATTTTGTTAAAAATAAAATAAGAAATATTGAAGGAAACTTTTATTTAGATTATTATGATGATTTACTTATATATTTAGAAGGTATGGTTTATACTTATGGAGTAATTGACATGAAAAAAGCCTATGAGTATATCAGCAATGAAATTCCAATTAATTTTAATAAATTTAATTCTATAGTTCTGTTTACAGCATATATGGAATTAGATAAGATATATTTTAAAAGTCCGGAAATGGTGTTGGCAAATATAGAATTAACCGAAGATCAAATTAGTAAACTAGCAAATAGGAAAATAAAACTAGAAAAATATGATTTAAAATTTTTTAAATCTATGGCTGACGGAACTTATATGAAAAATCTTAAAGAATATAAATCTTTTAGAAACTATTTAAAAAACAATTTTAGATACGATTTAAATGATTATGAAAATCTAAGGGGAGAGCTTATTCAATCGTATTCAGATATTGCTCAAGTAGATGAAAGGAAAGCATTACAAGTCTTAAAAATGATGATTTCTGATAATTTTGATATAGATGATGATGAAGAGCAGATAATGATAGGCTACATAAATAATATTAGAGAGAAAATGCCTATTTGGAAAAAAGGTGGAAAAATAAATTAAAATATCTAATTATAAATTTTTACACTTTACTTTTGGCATTTATTTATAATATAATTAATGAAATGAATTTACTATTAACAAAAACTAAAGAAAGAGAGGAAATACAAATGAAAGATTATTTGGGATACAAAGACAAAGTATGTGTTGTAACAGGTGTTTCAAGTGGAATGGGAGAGGCTACTGCTAAAGTTTTGCTAAGTTTAGGGGCAAAAGTATATGGCATAGATATGAATTCTCCAAAAGTTAAAAATCTTACATCTTTTATAAAATGTAATTTAGCACATAAAAAAGATGTTGATGAAGCTTTTAAGATAATTCCAGACCATGTTGATTCATTCTTTGGAGTAGCAGGTTTATCAGGAGCAAAAACTGATTATAGAACAACTTTTGATTGCAACTACACAGCAAATATGTATATTACTTTAAAATATTTAACAAAAAGAATGACTAAAGGTGGCTCAATTGTTTATTGCACATCAACTGCTGGACAAGAGTGGAAAAGATTTAAAAGAGAGCAAAACAAGGTTGTACATTGCACAACTTGGAAAGAGGTTCAAGAGGCTACTAAAAAGCTTGCTAATTCAGCACCATCTACTTTTGCATATATGTATTCTAAGAGATGCCTTTCACAATTCGCTTGCGAGCAAGCTGTAAATTTTGCTAAAAAAGGAATTAGAATAAATAATGTAATGCCTGGTTCAACTGATACTGGAATGAAGCAAGAGTTCCAAGACATGGTCGGAAGTGAAGAAGGTCTAATTGCAGAGGCAGGTTTAGCAGGAAGACTTGCTACTTCAGATGAAATGGCTTTCCCAATGGTTTTCTTGAATTCGGAAATGGCATCTTTTATTTCAGGTGTAGATTTGGCAGTAGATTATGTAGATACTTGCCTAAAAGAGTTAGGATTAAAGAAAAATTTAGAAGCTGTTTCAGCTACAAATCCTATAATTTGTGCAATTGCTAAAAGAATGATGAACAAATCTGCAAATGAGTTAAAGGCTTTGAATGAAGGCAAGTCTGAGTAAACTATATATTTTATGTAAGTAAAACCGTGAAGCGAATGCAGAAGAACATATATTGTTGCGTAAATGAGAAAGTTAAGTATTAAAAAAGGAGTTGTACAATATAATGAATTTCAGTGTTAACTGTAATAACAGTATCAGGCTTATTGGAAGCAAAAAAATATACATAGATTCATATGAAATAAAAGAAGAAACACATGATGCGGATTATATATTTTGCACTCATTCTCACTATGATCATTTTTCGCCAGAGGATATTAAAAAGGTTCTAAAAAGTGATACCAAAATTATAACTGTTCAAGATGCTAAACTTGATGCAGAAAAACTAGTTGGAAAAGAAAATGTTTTCATAGTAGAACCAAATCAAAATTATACAATTGATGATATCAGTTTTTCCACAACTTATGCATTTAATGTGGATAAGCCTTTCCATCCTAAAGACAACAGATGGGTTGGATATATTATTGAGCTTGATGGCACAAAATATTACATTGCTGGAGATACAGATAATATCCCCGAGATAAGAAAGATTATAACTGATGTAGCATTTTTACCAGTTGGCGGAACTTATACAATGGACTATAAAGAGGCAGCAGATTTAGCAAATGTATTAACTGTAAATACAGTAGTTCCAACTCATTATGGAAGTGTAGCCGGCAAAAAGGAAGATGGCGAGAATTTTAAAAGATTAGTAAAAAATAAAGAAGTAATTCTTTTTGATTTACGGAAAGCCAAAGAAAAGTTAAAATAATTACAAATTCTAGGTTTTCGATTTGTTCTAAAATAATATAAAGACCGAATTGATTGATTCAATTCAGCCTTTTTGGTGCGACAGGCATGTCGCTTAACTAACTGGTTGCATTATTTACAACTCAATGTTTGTTACCAAGTAAACTGCTTCAGTTTCAGTTTCTTGGTATTCGATGTTTACGGTACTCGATACGGTCATAAGAACTTGCATTGGATTCAGTTTGATAGAAGACATATACAAATTACTGTCTCCTTCGAGTTGGATACAATAGTATGTTGTTCCATCAACTGCTACCTGTGACAAGAAGCTGATTACACCACTAGTAGTATAGGTTTCTTTTTCAACTTCTTGTGGTTCCTCAGGAGTTTCGGTGCTAACACCAATCCTCTCGAAATAAAGCGAAAGTGCTTCTTCTACAGTAGGTGCTTGTACTGCAATTGAATAATTAGCAACATTGCAAAGTGCATATCGCTGAATCAATCCAGCATTGTCTTTAAGTGTCATAAAGTATGTTGGTTTTCCTTCCACGTTAATAATGGTAGGATATGTTGCCGTATACTTTAAGTCAGATACAAGACCTTCAACAGCAGCTTGTGCGGAAGATTCTTCTGCACCTACACTTGAGTAGAATTTGACGACTCCAGTCCTTGGATTCGCAAGGATGAATCCAATAATTGATTCGGAATTGTTTGCAGGAGTTACGCCACTGAAAAAGACTATGCCGTCTTTTGAAAGAGTTGTATTGTAACCCGCAAAATATCCGTCTTCTTCGGAATTGCTCCTAAATTGGTAAGATGTATGATACACATCTGTATTGGAGAAATTGAAAAGACCTCTCACAAGACTGTGATTGTATTCAACAAGTCTCATCAAATAATCTAAATCAAATGCATGGTCAACCCATTCTGGAAGATTTTCTAAAGTATACTCAGTGCTTTCTCCTGTACAGGCATCTGTAATGATGAAAGAGTCTTCCATCATACCACCAAGTAAGCCAATATGAGGATTTTGAACGGAAGTAATCCAATAAGGATTACCTTCTTCATCAATCTCAAAGAAAGACTTTCCAAAGATGGCGCTAGGATATTGATTTCTCAAATGTCTTCTCAAGTTATACTCGAACAGGGCAGAAGGAGAATAGCGTACAGGCTCTTCAAGTTGTACAAGCTGAGCTTCTTGCGTTACTGCGTCAACTAAGACATAACCAGGAAGTCCAGTAGAAGAAGCGCTGAAATACTTGAAAATGCCTCCATAGTTCACCGGAGAAATCCGATACTGCTTACCTTGGTACAAAATAAGATTGTATTCAGAATCTACTTCATACCAAGATGGATTTTGAATGTTTGCCAAAGTTCTATCCCCAACATTTCTGGCCGTTTCTACATCTACTACTGCCAAATTATCAAGAGTAGTAGAAGAGGCAACGTCTGAGGCAAAATCGGCTTCGTCATGTTCTTCAATCTCTATCATACTTTGATATCTTTGCCAGTTGATGAGCTTTGAAGAGAAGAAAGAAGCGACCAAAATAAATATCAATACAAACGCTGCTACAATTCCGACACCTGTTTCAAAGATACTGAATTCTTCATCTACAATCCATACCAAAATGGCGTCAAAAATCAGGTAGATGGCCAAAAAGATTAGAATGAACCACAACAATCCATAAGACTGAAGGTTCATAGCCGGTAATGCTAGGTAGTTGGTAAGAATACCTAACAATACAGTGGGTATCAAGGCAATAAGCCGTGGAGCTACCATAAAACATCATCCTTTCATTAGAGTAAGTGCTCCAAATTGCGAATTTAGCATAAGCTAATATAAAAATTATATCATATTTTAAAAAGTATGTAAATATTTTTCGTAAACTAGTTCGATATATGATGTTATTTTACCAATCCATAAGGGTTATTCATTGTAAGTCTCTTTTTTACAAAGTCTACATAATTGTTGTATCATTGAAGCTAGATTAATTCAACTTTCTTAATTCTCTCTTTTTTAGGATTTTTACTCTTGTATATTCTTACTTATACGTGATAAAATATTGCATAATATTTAAAGGTAAAAGAAAGGGAAATATGGTTAAAGTTTTATTTGTATGTTTAGGTAATATATGTAGGTCACCAATGGCTGAATTTATTTTTAGAGATTTGGTAAAAAAGGAAGGTTTTGATTATATAATTGGTATGGATGAGCAAAACATTCAAGACATATACAAAATATGTGATGGAGATTATAAACAAAAAGTTCATAAACTTTTATATTATACAGATGAGCCAAGAGACATAGCTGACCCTTGGTATACTGGCAATTTTTCGAAAGCTTATGATGACATTCTAAAAGGATGTACAGCATTATTAAAATACATAAAAAAGTCTAAGCTTACAAGAAAGGAAATTTAAATAATGAAAATTGTTATTGTTGGAGGAGTTGCTGGTGGCGCTACAACAGCCACAAGATTAAGAAGATTGAGTGAGAATAATGAAATAATACTATTTGAGAGAGGGGAATATATTTCTTTTGCAAATTGTGGACTTCCTTACTATATTAGTGATGTGATTAGCAAAAAGGAGGACTTATTAGTTCAAACTCCAAAGGCTTTTAAAGATAGATTTAATATTGATGTGCGAATTAAGCAAGAAGTTATTAGTATTAATAAAGAGAATAAAACTGTAGATGTTAAAAATTTAAGCACTGGTGAGACTTACACTGAGACATATGATAAACTTGTTTTATCTCCAGGTGCAGAGCCTATAAATCCATTTAAGGACTTAAATAGTAAGAGAATTTTTACACTTAGAACTATTGATGATTCAAGCAAAATAAAAGAATATATATCAAAAAATGATGTGAAAAATGTAGTAATTGTTGGTGGCGGATATATAGGTGTTGAAATGGCAGAAAATTTAAGTCATTTAAGTTCACGAGAAAAATGCATTACAAATGAAAATATGCAAATTGATTTAAAAGAATCTAAAAATTTAAACATTTCAATAGTTGAAAAATCTAGTCATCTAATTCCTACAATTGATGCAGATATGGCTAGCTTTGTCCATAAAGCACTCATTAAAAATTCAGTTAAGGTATTTTTGAATCAAGGAGTAGAGAGCATCATTGAAGGTGACGAGTTATTTATTAAACTTGAAAATATGTCAATAAAGGCAGATATGGTTATATTATGCATAGGAATTAGGCCTGAATCTACTCTTGCAAAGGAAGCAGGATTAGCTGTAAATGAAAAAGGATATATAATAGTTGATGAAAAAATGCTTACAAGTGATGAAAATATATACGCACTTGGTGATGCAGCTTTAATTGAGAATGCAATTACTGGGAGAAAAGCTCCTCTAGCCTTGGCTGGCCCAGCAAATAGACAAGCTAGGATTGTAGCAAATAATATTATGGGAATGGAAAGCAAATATGAAGGATTTATAGGAAGCAGTATTTTAAAGATTTTTGATTATACTTTAGGAATGACTGGCCTATCTGAAAAAACATGTAAAGAGCAAAATATAGAATATAAAACAATGATTATTTCGCCATATTCTCATGCAAAATATTATCCAGGTGCTAAAGTTATGACAATAAAAGTGCTTTATAGAGCAGGTAAGAAAAAAGCTGATATAAATAACGAAGATGAAAACACTGAACTTAAAAATTGCACAGGACAGATTTTGGGAGCTACTGTATTTGGAAAAGAAGGAATAGACAAAGTTACAGATATTTTAGCTACTGCAATTAGAAATAAAATGACAGCTAAAGATTTGTCTGAACTTGAATTATGCTATGCTCCACCATATTCATCTGCAAAAAGTCCTGTAAATATTATTGGCAACAGCATTGAAAATGAGATGGATGGATTAGTAGATACAATTTCTGTAACAGAATTTTTAAGAAATTTTGAGCAATATTCAAATAAAGATAAATACATTATTTTAGATGTGAGAACTGAAACAGAATATGATTTAAGTCACATTGAAGGGGCAATAAATATTCCTTTAGATGAACTTAGAGAACATTTAAAAGAATTA
>CAMMLF010000075.1 GCA_946497585.1 uncultured Clostridium sp. | reverse complement strand
GGAAGTGCTACATTGAATAGTTTGTATGCGAAATCATACATTTTTCCTTTTCTTAATGTAACTTTAACTCCTACATTTACACCAGCTCTTAGTTTAAAAGCTGCTATTGATTTTTTAGATTTTGTTATAACTGGTTTTTGACCTGTTATTGCCATAATATCTCTTACAGCTCCATCTAATGATTTAGGATCTTCTTTTGTATCACCTAAACCTATATTTAAAACTATTTTTTCTAATTTTGGAACTTCCATAATTGATTTATAGTTAAATTTTTTCATCATTGCTGGAATAATCTCTTTTTCATATTGTTCTCTTAAAATTTCCATAAGTCTTAAATAGACCTCCTTTCCCTACTATTTAACTTTTTTTAATTCTGCTCCGCAAGATTTACATACACGTACTTTGCCTTCTTCAGTTACTTTGTAACCTACTCTAACTGCTTTTCCGCATTTTGGGCATACTATTGCAACATTACTTGAATTGATAGGATGTTCTGATGCAATAATTCCACCTTCTTCTCCTGCTTTTCTTGGCTTTGTTGCTCTTTTTCTTATATTAACGTCTTTTACAACGATTTTATTTTTCTTAGGAATTACTTCAAGTATCTCTCCAGTTTTTCCTTTATCGTTTCCAGATAATACTTTTACATTATCTCCTTTTCTTAATTTCATGTATTTCACCTCTTTCTATTATAAAACTTCTGGTGCTAGAGATAATATTTTCATGTAATCATTATCTCTTAATTCTCTTGCAACAGGTCCAAATATACGTGTTCCTCTTGGTGTTTTGTCATCTTTTATTATAACTGCTGCGTTTTCATCAAATCTTACCATTGTTCCATCTGCTCTTCTAATTGGTTTCTTTGTTCTAACAACAACTGCTTTAACAACTTCACCTTTTTTTACAACGCCACCTGGTGTTGCGCTTTTAACAGAAGCAACTACTACATCACCAACTGATGCATATTTTCTATATGAACCACCTAGAGCTCTTATAACCATTATTTCTTTTGCTCCAGTGTTATCAGCTACTTTTAGTATACTTTGTTGTTGTACCATAGCTTGATTTCCTCCTTCTTACTTATTTTGGCTCTTATTTTATTACTGCCTTTTCAGTTATTTCAACAACTCTCCATCTTTTATCTTTAGATAAAGGTCTTGTTTCCATAACTCTAACTGTATCTCCAACTTGGCATTTATTTTCTTCGTCATGAGCTTTTAATTTGTATGTTGATTTTTTGATTTTTCCGTATGTCTTATCCATTTTTCTTGTTTCAACAGCTACAACTACTGTTTTATCCATTTTGTCAGATACAACTTTTCCAACCATTGTTTTACGAAGATTTCTCTCTACCATTATGGTATCTCCTTTCTTTATTTTTTACTTTCTTCTAACTTTCTTTCTGTTAGAATTGTATTTATTCTTGCAATGTCTTTCTTTACTTCCTTGATTTTCATAGGATTATCTAATCCGTTTGTAGCTAAACTAAATCTTAATTTGAATAATTCGGTCTTTAGTTCGCTTAATTCTTTTTCTAAATCAGGTGAAGACATTTCTCTTATTTTACTAATCTTCATCTTTATCACCACCTATTTCAGTTTCTTTTTTAACAAATTTAGCTTTAACAGATAGTTTGTTTCCAGCAAGACGTAATGCTTCTCTTGCAACATCTTCTGAAACTCCTCCCATTTCAAACATTATTCTTCCTGGTTTAACAGGTGCTACCCAATATTCAACATTACCTTTTCCTTTACCCATACGAGTTCCGATAGGTTTGCTTGTTATTGGTTTGTCTGGGAATATCTTAATCCAAACTTTTCCACCTCTTTTAATATATCTTGTCATAGCAACACGGGCTGCTTCTATTTGATTTGAGGTGATTAATCCTAATTCTAATGCTTGTAAACCATATTCTCCATCTGTTACTTTATTTCCTCTAGTAGCTTTTCCTCTAATTCTACCTTTTTGCATTTTTCTATATTTAGTCTTTTTTGGCATCAATGGCATGATTATCTCCTCCTTCCGCTTTATTCTTTTTTGCTGGAAGAACTTCTCCTTTATATATCCAAACTTTAACACCAACTTTTCCATATGTTGTATTTGCTTCTGCAAATCCATAGTCTATGTCTGCTCTTAAAGTTTGAAGAGGAACTGTTCCTTCTTTATAGAATTCAGTTCTAGCCATGTCTGCTCCACCTAATCTTCCAGATACTGAAGTTTTTATACCTAAAGCACCTGCTTTCATAGCTTTTTGCATACATTGTTTCATAGCACGTCTGAATGAAATTCTTCTTTCTAGTTGTCCAGCGATGTTTTCTGCTACTAATTGAGCATTTGTATCAACATCTTTAACTTCGACAATATTTAAATTTACTTGTTTATTAATCATTTTTTCAAGTTCTGATTTTAAACTTTCAGCTAAGTTTCCACCTTTACCAATTACTAGACCTGGTTTTGCTGTGTAAACATTAACTTTAACAAATTTTGGTGTTCTTTCAATTTCTATTTTTGAAATTCCACTAACATATAACTTTTTCTTAACATATTCACGGATTTTGTGGTCTTCAACTAGATAGTCGCTGTAATGTTTTTTATCTGCATACCATTTTGAGCTCCAATCATTGATAACACCAACTCTGTATCCACGTGGGTCTACTTTTTGTCCCATTTGTCTATGCCTCCTTCTTTATTTTTATACACGTTCTTTTAATACTATTGTAGTATTACTTGTTCTTTTTCTAATTCTAACAGCTGAACCTTTTGCTGCTGGTCTTATTCTCTTTAATGTAGGACCTTGGTTTGAGTATATTTCAGCTATATATAATTTTGAATGATTCATTTGGTTATTGTTTTCAGCATTTGCTATTGCTGATTTTAATAATTTTTCTAGTACTTCTACTCCTGCTTTTGGTGTGAATTTTAATATTGCTAATGCTTCATCAACATTTTTTCCTCTAATTAAGTTTGCAACAATAGCAATTTTTCTGCTAGAAATTCTTGCATATTTAACTGTAGCTTTTGCTACTAATTCTTCAGTTTCAGATTCTTTTTGAACTTTAACTGCTTTTTTTGCATTTTCTGTTTTCTTTTCAGCTGTTTTTGTTTCTGTTTTAGCTGTTTCTTTATTTTCTGCTACTTTTGTTTCTGCTTTCTTTGTTGCAGTTTTTGCAGTTTTAGTTTCAGCTACTTTCTTTTCAGCTGTTTTACTTTCTGTTTTATTTGAAGATTTTGTTTCAGCTTTTGCTGTTTTTGTTTCTTCTGATTTTTTAGAAGCAGTTGTTACTTTCTTTTCTTTCTCGTCTGCCACTGTAAATTACCTCCTTTTTTGTAATTTTGAAATTTTATTTTTGTAATATCTTCTTGATTTATTTTTTGATACTACTAATTATTATTGATTTGTAGTTGTTGTTTTGTCTCCTGAATGTCCTTTGAATGTTCTTGTAGGAGCAAACTCACCTAATTTATGTCCAATCATTTCTTCTGTAATGTAAACTGGAACATGTTTTCTTCCGTCATGAACAGCTATTGTGTGTCCAACCATTTGTGGGTATATTGTTGAAGCTCTTGACCATGTTTTTAAAACTTCTTTGTTTCCACTTTCGTTCATAGCTTCAATTCTTTTTAATAATTCTGGTGCTACATATGGTTTTTTCTTGCTTGATCTTGACATTTTATTCTCCTTTCTACTAACTTCTTATTATTTTCTTCTCTTTGTAATTAATCTATTAGATTTTTTGTGTTTTGCTCTTGTCTTATATCCAAGTGCTGGTTTACCCCAAGGAGTCATTGGTCCAGCGTGACCAACTGGTGCTCTACCTTCACCACCACCATGTGGGTGATCTACTGGGTTCATTACAGAACCTCTAACTGTAGGACGTACTCCTAAGTGTCTTGTTTTACCAGCTTTACCTAATTTTATGTTTTCGTGTTCTTCGTTTCCTATAACACCGATTGTTGCTTTGCAACAAGCTAAAACTAGTCTCATTTCTCCTGATGGTAATCTTAAATGAGCATATTTACCTTCTTTAGCCATTAATTGAGCTGATTGTCCAGCTGCTCTAACTAATTTACCACCTTGATTTGGATTGATTTCTACATTATGAACTAATGTACCAACTGGTATGTTTTCTAATTTTAAGCAGTTACCTGGTTTTATATCTGCTGTATCTGCTGATACAACTTTATCTCCATCTTTTAATCCTTTTGGAGCTAATATATAGCTTAATGTTCCATCTTCATATTTGATTAAAGCTATATTTGCACTTCTGTTTGGATCGTATTCGATTCCAATAACTTCTGCTTCCATATCTAATTTATTTCTTTTGAAATCAATTTTTCTGTATTTTTGTCTGTTTCCGCCACCTTGATGTCTAACTGTGATTTTTCCTTGTGCATTTCTTCCTGCTTTTGATTTCTTTACTTCTAATAAAGATTTTTCAGGAGTCTTTTTTGTTATTTCAGAAAAATCTGATACAGCCATTCCTCTAAGTGATGGAGTAACTGGTCTAAATTTCTTTGTTCCCATTTTTCTTGTCTCCTTTTCTTATTTAGTAGAATTTTTCCTGCTCTACTTAACAGATATTTTTTATTATCCGAGTTCTTTCTCGATACTTTTCTTTACCGTTGTAATTATAAGCTACGTCTTACGTCGTTAAACCTCACTTAAAATTCCTCAAAGTATCAAAAATACATTTCCAAATTTTAAGTTCGGTTTGCCTAGTAATACTTGCTTCTAATTTTAACTAATGTTTTGCATTCTCTTAAACTCCTGCAAACTCATCAATCGAATCCTTAAACTTCTTATTAACTTTTGTTACTTTTCCACCTTTAGCGATGTAAGATAAATCCTCTGGATTTGTATCTATTGTAACAATTGCTTTTTTCCAGTCAGAAGTTTTGCCTATGCTTCTTCCAACTCTTTTTTCTTTTCCTTTTACTGTCATTGTATTAACTTTTAATACTTTAACTTCAAATAATTTTTCTACTGCTCTTGCAATATCTACCTTTGTAGCATTTTTATTAACTTTAAAGGTATACTTACCAAAATTTATTTGGTCATTGCTCTTTTCTGTAACAACTGGAGCAATTATAACATCTTCTGGTCTCATTATGCGTACACCTCCTCTAATTTTTTAACAGTGTCCTCTGTTACTACTAAGTTGTTGTATTTTACTAAATCATAAGCATTGATTGTGTCAACTGTTAATGTTTTTACACCTTCAATATTTCTTGATGATTTGCATACATTTTCATTATTTGCTGGTAATAATATTAATGTTTTTCCTTCTGCTTTAACATTATTTAATACTTTTACCATGTTAGCTGTTTTGATTTCTTTTAATTCTAATTTATCTAAAACAACTAATTCTTTTTCTGCAACTTTTGAACTTAGTATTGATTTGATTGCTAATCTCTTTTCTTTCTTATTAATTTTGTAAGAATATGAACGAGGTCTTGGTCCTAATGCTATACCACCTTTAATCCATTGTGGAGCTCTTATTGAACCTTGTCTTGCACGACCTGTTCCTTTTTGTCTCCATGGTTTTCTTCCACCACCAGAAACTTCTGCTCTAGTTTTTGTATTTTGAGTTCCTTGTCTTTGATTTGCTAAATAATTAACTATTGCACTATGAACTATGTTTTCATTTGGTTCTATACCAAATACATTTTCATTAAGTTCTAGTTCTTTAACTTTCTTTCCATCTACGCTTAATACGTCTACTTTAGGCATCTTACTTCCTCCTTCCTTATGCTTTTACGCTTGATTTTACTTTTAATATTGCACCTTTAGTTCCAGGAACGCTTCCTTTTACTAAAATTACATTTTTGTCTAAATCAACTTTTACAACTTCTAGATTTTGAATTGTAACTGTCTCTACACCCATATGTCCTGGTAAGTTTTTACCTGGGAATACTCTACCTGGTGTAGATGTTGGTCCCATTGAACCTGGTCTTCTATGATACATAGAACCATGTCCCATTGGTCCTCTTGATTGTCCATGACGTTTGATAACACCTTGGAATCCTTTACCTTTAGAAGTTCCTTGAACGTCAACTTTGTCACCTACTGCAAATACGTCTGCTTTAAGTTCATCGCCAACTTTCATTCCTTCTACTGAATCTAATCTAAATTCTCTTAAATATTTCTTTGGAGCTAATTTGTTTTTGCTTAAATGTCCTAACTCAGGTTTGTTAAGCTTTCTTTCTTTAACTTCTCCAAATCCTAATTGAACAGCTGTGTATCCATCTTGTTCTACAGTTTTGATTTGTGTAACTGTGCATGGTCCAACTTCTATTGCTGTTACTGGAATAACTTTTCCTTCTTCATCGAAGATTTGTGTCATTCCAACTTTTCTTCCTATTAATGCTTTTTTCATATTTCCCTCCTATTGGCTGACAGTTTGTCAGCATAGCTAATTATAATTTAATTTCTATATCTACACCAGCTGGTAAGTCTATCTTCATAAGACTGTCAACTGTTTTTTGTGTTGGATAAAGAATATCGATAACTCTTTTATGAGTTCTTAATTCAAATTGTTCTCTTGAATCTTTGTCTTTGTGTGGAGAACGAATAACTGTTACAACTTCCTTTTCTGTTGGAAGTGGAATAGGTCCTGAAACTTTTGCTCCTGTTTTCTTAGCAGTATCTACTATTTTCTCAGCAGACTGTTCTAAAACAACATGATCATAAGCTTTAAGTCTTATTCTGATCTTCTCGCTTTTTGCAGCACTTGTTTTTGTAACTGTTTTTTCTGAATTCTTCTTTGTTGCCATATTTTTACCTCCTTAAAATGTTATTTTAGTCGGAAGTTATAAACGCACCCTTGTGTTTCTTTTATATTCAACATAAAATCCCAAGTTTGCATGATAATCTTGGGATAAGTGCTTTGATTTATACTTACCGCCTTGGTCTTAGCCATGACATACTCCATAGAAGTTCCCTCCATCGCCTACGTATGTAGGTGTGTAGCCACATTCTACTTCAACGCATCTCTTTACATGCTTTTCTATTATATAATAAATATAGGCTAAAGTCAAGGGTTTTTGGAGATTTTTTAAAGTTTAATTATTTGTCATTTAGCAGTATTTCTATTGACAATTTTTTTGTCATTCAAAAGCTTCTTTATTCACATTTTTCTCTAATTCTTTTTATCTTATTATTTACTTCTTCGACAAATTCATTGTCTACCTCAATTTTATCTGTACTTACTTTGTATTCTTCTTTTGCTTTTAATATTCTACGCACCTTTCTGTCTAGTCTTCCTAGCATTATTCCGCTTCTTATTTCTTCTTCTATATTTTTCATCCACTTTTCTTCATTACCTAAATATTTAAGCATTATCATATCATTACCTGCATCAAATGCAATTTTTATAGGATTAAATTTTCCAATAAAGTAAAATCTTATTGCTTTCATTCTTATGTCATCTGTTATAATTAATCCATTGTAATGATACTTCTTTCTAATATATTTTGTTATAAATCTTTTAGAAAGTGAAGCTGGAAGCTTAGCTGTTTCTTTTTTAATTACTAAATGTCCTATTAGAATTGCGGGTATATTTTTCTTGATTGCTTTTTCAAACGGCTTTAAGTCATCTTTCAATTCATTCATTGTGCATTTTATTTTTGGTAATGTAAAATGCGTATCCTGATTTGTTGCTCCATGACCCGGAAAGTGCTTTACAACTGGTATTATATCTTGCTTTTGCAAACTCAAAGCATATTCTAAACCATATTTGCACACTTCATCTACATTTTCGCTAAATG
>CAMMLF010000074.1 GCA_946497585.1 uncultured Clostridium sp. | reverse complement strand
GAATTTGAAAAGAAATTATCATTTAAAGAAATAGATAACTATTTAAAAATTTTTTATCCAATTACTCAAAAGCAAAAGTCAGATATAACATTTACTGTGGATAAAAATGATTGTAATTATATCTCCAACTTTATTAGAGTTCCTTGCATTTTAAATAATAAAGAGGGATATATTGATGTAAATTTTGTTAAAGCTAAAGAAAGTAATGATAAGAAATCATTTGTAATTAAATTATCAAAACAAGAGTTATTGAGTTTTCATGATAATAACAATAAATATATTAATCATTATAATGTGTCTGACATTGTTGAGGGATACAAAGATTTTAAAATGCAAGAGAAAAATCAAGATTTGCAATTAGAAAAGGAGGCTGTTTAAATGGATGGTAATGCGAAACACGATTTGGAACACGTTGCTGAAAAGTCAGTAACAACATCAACAAGAGTAAGTAAAGTATTATCAAAATTATTCGCTAAAATAGTTAGCAGAGCAAATAAGTATTACCAGAAGCATTTTTCTTCATCTATGAAAGCATTACGAAAAGATGGAGTAACAAAAGAACTTTATGTTTCTCCTCCATTATCAAAAGCTGAAGCTAAACAAATAATTGCTTCTGCTAAAGAAAATAATGTGATGATTGGCGTTAGAAAAATGACACCTGAAGGAGAAATGGGAAAAAACAATTCACTACATAAACAAGAATGACTTGCTAGAAATGAAATTAAATACCAAAAATGGAAAGAGCGAGCTAATTCAAAAAGTAAAATCCCATTTTATAATAAGTACAGTAAATGGCGTGCATCAACATTTTATAAGAAATCTATTGAAGATGAAAAAGAAAGTAAAGAGCAGTATATAGTTATTATTAATAAAAGTAAATTAGGATTTTTAAATGAACAATTAGAAAAGATACCACAAAATAGATTAAAGAATCTAACAGATATGAATAAAGATGGGGTAATTGACGAAAGAGATTGCGAACTTGTTGCCAAAAGTATTAATCTAACTCCAAAAGATTTGGATAAAGTTGGAGAAAATTTGGGTACTTGTAATATCAGAGATTACCAAAAGAATTACTGTGTTCAAAAAATCACTAAAGAACAGTACTGTGAAATAAGAGAACAGTTATTTAATTTGAGAAGTCATGGTGCTGAAGTTATTAACGATAATGAAGTAGAAATTGCCATTCATTCTGATGATTTAAGTACCTATAAAGAAATTGCTCCTCTTGATCGACCAATTCGAGAGTACGGGGCTTCTGGAGCTAGAGATATAACAACGGAGAGCAATATCAATGATGTGATCGAAGTGGATGTTGCTAATGAAGAAGAATATAATCTTTTTAAGGATAAATATCGTAATAAAGATTATCTAGCAACGCATCATACTGATGGTACAGTAACAGTTTTGGTTAAAGAAACGGATACTAAACAGTTGCTTGAAGATAATAAAAAAAAATCCACAACGGAGGATTTAATAAAAGAAGCAACTGAACTTTCAGATAAAAATAAGGACAATACTATCATAGATAATGTTTTAGAGAAGGAGGAAGAAGAACTTGCTCGTTAAAAGGGAGTATAAGAACAGTAAAATAATTATATTTTTAGTGATGTTGGTTGTATTCTATTATACTTTAAGAGTATGTAGTTATATTGAATTAAAAGGAAATGGCTTTCAGTTTGCTTATTTAACAGATGTTTTAAATAACATTTGGAAAATAACTGAACCTTTGGTATTAACTCCTAAAAATATTTTAATTTCCTTCTTTGTATCTATGTTTATTTGGATGGTTATTGCCACTTATTCATATCAAAATAAGCGTAATGTTCAAGAAAATACCTATGGTAATTCTGACTGGGAAGATAGTAAAGCAACATTACAATATAGAGATAAGAAATATGAAAACAATCAGATATTTACAGCAACAGAAATGTTTTCTAAAAATATGCAAGTATCTAAAAGAAATCGTAATGTTGTTCTTGTAGGTCGCCCTGGGACTGGTAAGAGTAGATTTTATTTTAAGCCAAATATCCTAAATGCCAATGGTGAAACAATTATCATAACAGATCCAAAAGGAGAGTTATTAAGAGATTGTGCCATGTCGCTTGTAAATGCTGGATATGATATTAAAGTATTAAATCTAGTAGAAAAATGGAAGTCAGATCATTTCAATCCTCTTATGTATATTAGAAAAATAAATAAACATACAGATGTTTCGGATAATGGTGAGTGGATTGCTGAAGATGATGTAATGACATTAATTAATACTATTATGTTAAATACCCAATCTGAAACAATAGAATCTAATACTGGCGATCCATTTTGGGAAAAAGCTGAGATGGTTTTTCTTCAAGCCATTATTTATTACATAATTTTCAATTACGAAGATAAAGATAAAAACTTTAAAACAGTACTAGAACTTATCCGTCTAGCAGAACCTGATAAGGATGGGAATTCTACATTATCTAAAATGTTTGATGCTTGGGAGTTAAAAGATCCCGATAATATTGGAATAAAACAATGGCATCATTTTAGAGTATCAGCAAGTTCTCCTAAGATGATGAGTACTATAATTATGACTGCTTCAGCTCGTTTAGCCCCATTTAACATAAGCGAGGTAGAAGAAATGACTGTAAATGATACTATGGAATTAAACAGGATTGGTAAAGCTGGTGATGAAGGTAAAGTAGCATACTTCATTATTACTAGTCCCAATAATACTACATTCAATTTTATTGCTAATATAATGTATACGCAGATATTTTCTGTTATTGATTATAATGCTGCACATAATAATGGTTCGCTTGCTACACCATGTCAGTTATATTTAGATGAATTTAGACAGTTAGGGAAAATTCCTCATTATTTGGAAATGCTTGCTTATGTTCGTGGACTTAATTGTGGTATTACAACAGGATTACAATCTTTTTCCCAATATAAAGAGCTTTATAAAGACAATTGGGAAACAGCACTAGACTGTTGTGATTATGTTCTATTTTTAGGTTCAAGGAGTAAAGAAACTTTGGAATATCTATCAAGTATGCTCGGTAAAAAAACTTGGTACAAAAAATCAAGTGGCAGAACTTATGCAAGACAAGGTTCATCCAGTACTAACTGGGATATAGTAGGTCGTGAACTTGCATTTGTTGATGAGCTTGCTAGAATGGAAAAAGGATATTGTATTTTATTAGTATCAGGGTTACGCCCTTTTTATTCAAAATTATATGATTTAAAAACACATCCTAGATATGATGAATTGTTTGAAAGCTGGGATGTTCAAGGTACAATTCAAAATAAGTATGAACACGAAGTGGAAAGAAACAAAAATAAAGATATGCGAAGGAAACAACAAATGTTTCAAGAGCTTGGTTTAGGTTTTGTAAAAGTGAAACCAGAATTTAAAGCTAGGAGATTATCTAAATATGAGGAACAGGACTTTGAAGGTTCTGTCTTTTTAGGTAAGTCATTAACTGATGAACTATTAGACAGCATTTAATTTTTTTTAACATAAATGTTGCCTATGGTCTACAAAGGAGTTCTTTGAAGTTTTTTCGGAAGTTTTATAACTAAGAAAGGATAGGAAAAGAATGAAAAAGAAAACTCTCGAAGTACAACAAAGAAGTATCTTTAAAAGAGTAGTTTCTGTTATTTATATTTTTATAGGAAGCCTTTTTGTATGTACTACAAATGTATTTGCAGAAGGTAGTAATACTACTAGTATTGATGGCTTTATTACGTTTGTCTGTGATTGGCTTTTAAAAATTGGTGGAGTTGTTGCTTTAGTAGGAGGTGTAATGTTTGCTCTAGGTTGGCAAAGAGATGATGCTGAAGGAAAATCCAGAGGCTTGATGACTATGATGGCAGGATTTATGATTATTGCTATTTCTCAATCACCTAGTATTTTTGGACTATAAAAATAATAAGGAGGAATTTTAAATGGCAGATTTAATAGAGAGTCTATTTAAAATTTCTTTTAAGATTTTAGGGTTTAAAATCGACATAGGTGATTTCGTTGGAACTATTATGAGTTTGTGTAACTGGAATACAGTAACAAGTACTAGTATATGGGATATAGCTTCAAAACTTCATAATCTAATAGTTCCTTTAGGACTTAGTCTTCTAACTCTTTTCTTTTTGCTTGATTTAGCAAAAAAGGCAATGGAAGTAGAACGTTTAAGCTGGGAGAGAATCGTATTTAGTTTTATAAGATTTCTTATCTTTAAAATGCTAATTGAAAATTCCTTTCAGCTTATGACTTCTATTATGGGAATTGCTAATGATTTATTAACAAATGTAACGAAAACAATTACTTCTAGTACCTCTATTCCTGATCTTGCAAAACAAATGGGTGATTTAGTCAGGGATGCAGGAGGATTATTAGATAGGGGATTCATGGGAGTAATAATTCTTCTTTTGTATATTCCTTTTATGGGAACATTAGTTGGCGTCTTAGTTCAAGTTTTCTTGAGAGTTGGTAAATTAATATTATCTTTTTCTTTTGCACCAATTCCTATCGCAATAGGCACGTGGGAAGATGGACAAAGTGTTTGTAAAAGATTTATTATGTCAGTTATCGCTTTAGGTATAGAAGCCTCTATGATTGTTGTTGCCACATCAATCTATTCAATGGCTTTATCTACTTTAACAGATGCCAATTCTATAAGCTCCCTTATTGGAATTATGTTCTTAAATGGCTTTTTAATGGCAATGATTTCTGTTACTAGCACCATAGCTGAGAAGTGGACGGGAGGTTAGGATAAATGGATAGGATAGAACCACGTATTCATGATGAAATAAAAGATTACAAAGAAAAGTTTTATAATTTTACATTAAGACAATGGCTATTTGGAATATTAGTAGTTATTACTACTGTTCCGACTTATATCTTTTTATCGCCTATCATAGGTAGTAATTTAACAGGATGGTTAGTAATATTCATTGCCCTTCCTATTGGATTTTTTGGCTTTGTTCCTATTCAAGGACTTAATGCTGAACGAATCATTTTCTATTGGAAGCGTAACTATATAGACTTTGCAAAACCATTATTATATAAAACAAAAGAAGAACAAGAGTTAGAAAAGGATAAAAAGAAATCTAAACATAAAATCAAAAAATCAGCTGTTAATAAAAAAGAATTAAAAGCCCAAAAGAAAATCGAATCCTTAAAGATAAAAGAGCAGAGAAAAGAGCGAAGAAGACAACGTGAAATTGCCCTTGCCAAAAAGAAATTTGGAATTAATAAAATAGATTCTTTAAATACCAACTTCTCACTTAGTGAAGAAGAGGCACAAGTATTATTGAAGTTAGCAAAACAGGTAGTGGGAAAGGAGAACCCTGATGAGCTATCAAAAAAAGAAGGTGAATCGAAAGAAGGGAAAAAAGAAGAATCATGATTTATTAAAGTTTCGTGTATATACACCTAAATCTTCTCAAGAAGTTATATCTTTTCTATTTAAAGATTATGATGAGAAGACAGGTATTTTAAAAATTACAGATGATACTTATTCAATTTGTATGGAATATACAGATATATCATTTGCTAAAGCAAATGATGAAGAGTGTGAAAACATCTTTTTTAAATGGTTAGAGTATTTGCATTCTTTTAGAGAAGATAATCATATACAAGTTGTGAATGCAAGTACTCCTGTTAAAACAGAGAAGTTTAAAGAAAAGTTTGTTTTTGATACATCTTCGTTAAAAGATGAAAAACAAAAGCAAATTGCCGAAGAATTAAATACTTTAATTACTAATTCTTTAGGTACGAATGAAGAAACATTACTCAATAAAAGGTATATTGTTATTTCTTTAAAAGCAAAAAGTTTTATAGAAGCAAATGCTCTGTTTTTAAATATATATCTAAAAACAGAACAGAAGTTTAAAGAATTAAAATCAAAAGTACGTTTAGTAACTGTTAAAGAAAGGTTAAGATTTATCTATGATTATTTGAATTTACAAACTTTGGAAGAAAAAGGTATAGATAATATATGTTTGTATGCTAAAGAAAATAAATTATCCATATATGATGCTATCTCTCCTAAAGCAGTTTCTATGAGAGAATCTGATTTCATAGAAATAGAAGAGCAAAAGTTTTTAAGAGTTTTGTATGTTTCTAAATTGCCAAAAAGTATGACACCACGTTTTTATAATCGTTTAACTACTTTGGAAGATGTTAATTTAATTACAACATTAAATATAACACCAACCAATTCAGCTAAGGCTATGAAGCAAGTGGATAAGAGTTTGTCAGCAATGGAAACAGAACGGTTAGAAAAAATAAAACGTGCTGGAAAAAGTAATTTGGATTATGAATATGTAAAGGATAAAAAGTTAGAAACAAAAATTTCTAATGCTCTTCAATTGCAATATGATTTACAAAAGAATAATCAAAAGATATTTCAAAACAATTTTCTTGTTTGTATATCAGCTAATAGTTTTGAAGATTTAGAAGATCAAACCATTAAAGTACAAGAAGTAGCTTCGGAAATGTTAATTGAAATGAAACCTCTTTTATGGCAACAATTAGAAGGATTACAAAACGTATTACCTTTAGGACATAATTCCTTGCAATTTCAAAGGACACTAACTAGCGAAGCAACAGCAGTTAATGTTCCTTTTAATTCTAAAGACTTCTTACATGGTGATGCTTTATATTATGGTGTTAATCTAGTTAGTAAAAATGCTATCTTCTGCGACAGAAAACAATTAATCAATGGTAATGGATGTGTTTTGGCAACTTCAGGAGCTGGTAAATCATTTAATGTTAAAACAATTATTGAACAAATAATGTTTCGGTATCCAGAAGATGATGTCATTATCATTGATCCCCAAAATGAATATGGTTCATTGCTAGATGTTTTCAAAGGACAGTCGCAAAAAATAGTTATTTCTACAACTTCTGATACATATATCAATCCATTTGATTTAGACCTTGATTATGGGTTAAATGATGGTGGGAAAAA
Organism: uncultured Clostridium sp.; assembly: GCA_946497585.1. Lineage (GTDB taxonomy): Bacteria > Bacillota > Clostridia > TANB77 > CAG-508 > CAG-793. The sequence continues at coordinate 851 of CAMMLF010000074.1, read as the reverse complement.
TGATCCATTAAAATCTAAAACGGAATATATTATTGCTTTTGTTGAAAGCGTAGTTGGTTCTGGTGGATTAACTGGTGGACAGAAGACCATTATTGATAGATGCACTAAACTTATATTTGAAAAATATGAGAGAAGTCATTATAAAGATAAATCATTGCTTCCTACTTTGCCTATATTTTATAAATGTTTAAAAGAACAACCAGAACCTGAAGCAAAAAGACTGGCTTTAGTTTTAGAAAGATACGTTTTTGGTTCATTAGATATTTTTGCAAAGAAAACAAATGTAAATATTCAAAATAGGTTAGTTTGTTTTGATATAAGCGAGTTGTCATCTTCTTTGCAAGCCACAGGATATTTAGTAGTTTTAGACCATATTCAAAATAGACTTGCAATGAATAAAAAACTTGGTAAATATACTTGGATATTTATTGATGAGGTACATATTTTGCTTGCCAATAATTATTCGGCACAGTATGTTGCAAAGTTTTATAAAGTGGGTAGAAAATTCTTAGGTATGAACACTATCATTACTCAAAATATAGCTGATATGTTAGAAAATGAACAAGGTCGTAAAATTCTATCAAATTCAGAGTTTGCTCTTATTTTAAAACAAAAAGCACTTGACCTTCCTCATATTGCTAATATCTTTAACATTAGTGAAGAAGAATCTAGGTATGTTGAAGGAGATTCACCAGTAGGACAGGGTGTTTTAGTTTTTGGCTCTGATAAAATACCGTTTTTAAATCGTGTACCAAAAGATTATTTACTGTATAAGGTCAATAATACTGACAATATGGTACAGGCAAGGTAACCATGGATAATAAACACTCTAATCAAGATACAAGTAAAAA
>CAMMLF010000073.1 GCA_946497585.1 uncultured Clostridium sp. | reverse complement strand
ATTATTTTTGCTTCTCTTTTATAAGAAAACATTTGCGAAGTAATAAGTATTCCTATGCCTCCACCAAATAAAGCAATTAATATGTATATAAAGTTTAGTACATCTTCTTTAATCTTTATTTTAAATGTATAGTCTACATATATTAAAATCATTGGCACTATGTTTACTACAATTAAATAACCTATAATAAAATTTAACATTTTAAATTCCTTTCTTTTCTATGCAAATAAACTCATCTGATTGCTTTCGCTCATTCCTTTTAGGCAACCTGCATTCGAAAGCATTTCTATACCACTTTTTCCAAGTTTTGCTCTAAGTTTTAAGTCATTTATTGACATAAATTCTCCATCTTTTCTTGCTTCTTCAACGCCTTGTGCTGCAACTGTACCAAATCCAGGAATACTATTAAGTGGTGGTCTTATTCCTTCATCTTCCATTCTAAACCTAGTTGCACTTGATTCATATAAATCGATTGGTAAGAAACTTATTCCTCTTTCATACATTTCATTTACTATTTCCAAAGTTTCATACATTGCACTATCTTTTTGAGTAGCATTTTGTCCTAAAAGCTCTATTCTTTTCATTTCATTCTTTACTTTTTCTTTTCCATGGCACATTATATCACTATCGAAAGCATCTGCTCTTATTGAGAAATATGCACAATAGTAAGCTTTAGGAATATGTACTTTAAACCAAGCTATTCTAAATGCATTTGTAACATAGGCTGCTGCATGGGCTTTAGGGAATAAGTATTTTATTTTATTACATGAATCTATATACCATTTTGGAACATTATTTTCTTCCATAGTTGCTTTAAATTTAGCCCATTTTTCTGGTTCTTTTGCAACTTTTCCTTTACGTACAAGCTCCATTATTTTGAATGCTGTATTTGGTTCTAGCCCTTGTTTTATTAAATAAAGCATTATATCATCACGAGTACATATAACTTCACTTAATGTTGCTGTTCCATTGTTTATTAATTCTTGTGCATTTCCTAGCCAAACGTCAGTACCATGAGATAAACCAGAAATTCTAAGTAATTCCTCAAATGTTGTTGGTTTTGTATCTTTAAGCATTCCTCTAACAAATTTTGTTCCTGATTCAGGAATTCCAAATGTACCAACTTCTGAATGTATTTGCTCTGGTGTAACTCCTAAGCCTTCAGTTGATGAATATATTGACATTGTAGCTTTATCATCTAGTGGTACTTTTGTTGGGTCAAATCCTGTTAAATCATAAAGCATACGAATAACTGTTGGGTCATCATGACCTAGTATATCTAGTTTTAGTAAGTTTTGGTCTATTGAGTGGTAATCAAAGTGTGTTGTGATTATATCTGATTCTGGGTCATCTGCTGGATGCTGTACTGGTGTAAATTCATATATTTCTCTACCTTTTGGTACAACTATAATTCCACCAGGGTGCTGCCCAGTAGTTCTTTTTATACCTGTACAGCCCTTTGCAACTCTACCAACTTCTGCATTACTTACTGGTATGCCTCTTTCTTCATAGTATTTTTTAACATATCCAAATGCTGTTTTATCTGCAACTGTACCTACTGTACCAGCTTTAAAAGTAGTTCCCCTGCCAAATATAACTTCTGTATATTTATGTGCTTTTGCTTGATATTCTCCTGAGAAGTTTAAGTCGATATCTGGCTCTTTATCTCCATTAAATCCAAGGAATGTTTCGAAAGGTATGTCCATTCCGTCTTTATCTAATGGATGTCCACATTTAGGACAAATTTTGTCTGGTAAGTCAAATCCATTTTTTACGCCATAATCTGTAAAGTCTGAATATTTACATTTTGGGCATCTATAATGTGGTGGAAGTGAGTTTACTTCTGTTATACCGGTCATATTAGCAACAAATGAAGAACCAACAGAACCTCTTGAACCAACTATGTAGCCATCTTCATTAGATTTCCAAACCAGTTTTTGAGCAATTATGTACATAACGGAGAATCCATTTTTTATAATAGAATCAAGCTCTTTATCTAGTCTTGATTGTACTATTTCTGGAAGTGGGTCTCCATATAATTCATGTGCTCTGTCATATGCTATATTTTTAATAGTTTCCTCACAGCCCGGAATGTGTGGAGGACATTTCTCTGGTGAAATTGGACTTATTCTTTCACACATATCTGAAATTTTATTAGTATTTGTTACAACTACTTCATATGCCTTTTCTTTTCCTAAGTAAGAGAATTCATCTAGCATTTCTTCAGTTGTTCTTAAGTATAATGGTGCTTGCATATCTGCATCATCATAACCTTGTCCGGCTTGCAAAATTCTTCTATATATTTCATCTTGTGGGTCCATAAAGTGAACATCACAAGTTGCGCAAACTGGTTTATCTAGTTTTTCGCCTAAGTCAACTATTTTTCTAACAATATTTTTTAAATCTTCATCACTTTGAAGTGTACCATTTCTAACTAAATACTCGTCATTGCCTATTGGCTGAATTTCTAGGTAGTCATAATCTCTAGCTATTTGCTCAATATCTTCATCAGATTTTCCATTAAGTATTGCTTGATATAATTCTCCTTGGTCACATGCAGAGCCTAATATTAAACCTTCTGAATATTTTTTAAATAATGATTTTAGTATTAGTGGTCTTTTGTAAAAATAATCAACATGAGATATTGAAACTAATCTATATAAGTTTCTTAATCCAACATAATCTTTTGCTAAGATAATTGCATGGTAACTCTTAAGCTTTTTGAAATTTGCCTTTCCTTCTTCTTCTTTGTCCATTTCTTCTAATGTTTTTATGCCTTTATCTTTAAGCATTTTTAACATTACATTAAATACTTTTACTGTTGTATCAACATCATCTAAAGCTCTATGTGCAACTTCTACTTTAATTCCTAAATTTTCAGCTATTATTCCTAATTTATACTTTTTGTAATCTGGGAATAAATCTTTTGCTAAGCGAAGTGTATCTAAATATGTATTGTCAAATTTTAATCCCATTCTGTCACAATTGTATTTTATAAAGCTTGTGTCAAAATCTGCATTGTGAGCAACTAGTACTGAATCTCCAAAAAATTCCAATACTTTAGGCATTATTTCTTCTATTGTAGGTGCATCTTTGACCATTTCATCTGTAATATGAGTTATTTCTTGAACTCTCATAGGTATTGGCTTTTCCGGATTTACAAATGTTTCAAAACTGTCTATTACTTCTCCATTTCTAACCTTCATGATACCTATTTCAGTAATTTTTTCAGTTCTAAAAGATATACCTGTTGTCTCTAAGTCAAATACGCAATATGTAGTATCATCTAATGGTTGTCCTTTACCTCTTGTTACTATTGGGTCTTTATCTGGTACTAAGTAAGCTTCAACACCATATATAACTTTTATATCTTTATTATCATATCCTAGCATTTTGTGAGCATCTGGGAAAGATTGAACAACTCCATGGTCAGTGATAGCAATTGACTTCATTCCCCACTTCATAGCTCTTTTTATTAAATCTTTAACAGGTGTTACAGCATCCATTTGACTCATTTGAGTATGCATATGAAGTTCAACTCTTTTTACTTCAGCATTATCCATTCTTTGAGTCTTTTTTAGTGGTTCGCCTTCAATTACTGTATTTGCAATAATTGTAATTTCTTTAGCAAAATTATCAAAAGCTGCTCTTCCTCCTAATCGTACGCCATTTCCTACTTTTAATTTTGACGATACTCGTTTTTTCTTTTCTGGAAGAACAAATATTTTACAAGTTATTGTACTTGTGCCATCATATACATCAAATGAAAATAGGAATTTTCCTGATTTTTTAAGTTCTGTTGGGTCTGGCACATTTACTATTTCTCCTGCTATTTGTACATCAGATGTATCAACTGAAATATCTTCAACCTTCATTAATGGCTCTTTTATATTTCCGTTTCTACCATAAATTAATGGTGAATCCTCTTCTTCTTCTGGCTGTGGAGCTGGCTCACCTTGTGGCACACTTCCGCCATTTCCACCATTATTATTTGCTCCTCCATTACTTGAGTTATTGTTAAAATTAGAAGAAGGCTTACTATAATTATTTCCGCCTTTTCCAGCTTGATTGTTGTTAGAATTTTTCCTACTTCCACTAGGACTATTCTCATTTCTTCCACTCCAAGTATTTGTGCTACTTCCTGAATTAGAAGCATTTTGTGAATTACTTGCTTTTTCGCTGTTTTCTGCTTGAAGAATTTTAGTTTCTTCTACATATTTTTTAATTAAATCTTCATTCTTTTCTTGGAAAAGTTTTTCATATTCATTGCAATTTTCCTCAATGAAATTAACTTTGTAACCTACTCCATAAATATCTTTTATAAAATTAGATATTTTTGTATTCATTCCTTGCTTTTCTAGAATGTCTTTTCCTTTAACTTTTATATGTATATTTAAAGTATTATTTAATGGCTTAAAAAAATTTGAAGTTGTAGAAGATTTTTGCACGCCTTGTGCTATTTCGTCATTTGATGAATTCTCTTTTTCTGGATTTTCAAGCTCACTATTTCTTAGGAAAGCTCTTGCCATAGGATTTTTACTTGAAAAATATGAAAGAATATTTGACCATTCTTTGTAAATTGGTGGATTTTCGTCTTTTATTTTGTTACTAACTCCATTTAAGCCGTTAAACTGTCCTCCATCAAATTGTTCATCGCTAATCTGCTCGCTTTCATTTTCAGTAATTTCAGCATCATCTTCAGTTTTGTCTTTTAGATGAATTTTTAAATCCACACCAGACACATTAAAACGCTTAATTGCGTATTTTTCAAAATTGCTAATTTCATTTATATCTATATAATTATCTGTTTTCAAAAACATTTCTAACCTATTAGTTTTTCTATACAAATTAACATTTTCAATTTCTGCATTAGAAAAAGCAAAACTATTAGAACTATAATCTGCAAAAACGTTTTTTATCATTTTAACTTCTGTATTTACTTGATTCATTTTTTGCCCCCCAAAAAACTTTTTTTACGATGGGGACGGTCCTTATTTTAAAAAAATATTATATATTTTTTAATAAAGACCATCAACAATTGTAAATTTTCCATTAAGGACCGTCCCCATCGTAAAATCACACGATTCTCAGTATATCATTGTACGCCACAAATACTGAAAATACTATTAGTACGAAAAATCCTGCTGATTGTATTTTTAATTCAGTTTCTTGTTTAAGTGGTTTTCTTCTTATTGCCTCTATTATTAATAATAAAGCTTTTCCTCCATCTAAAGGTACAAATGGTAGTAAGTTTGTTATTCCGAGTGAAATGGATACTATTGCTAACAAGTAAACAAACTGTGCTATGCCTGATGTTTGTGACACCATTTGAGATATACCAACAGGTCCCATCATATCGTTTATTGATACATTTCCGGAGAAAAGTTGAACTATACTATCAAACATTGCATATATAAGCGAGCCTGTGCTAGACCAAGCATAAGATACTGAATTAAAAAAATTTGGTTCTACTACAATCATATATCTTACAATAATTAAAATCATATATGCAATAAGTCCAAATATAATATTTACAGTTGCACCAGCTACAACTATAGCAAATCTTTTTGGTATGCTCGCTTTACTAAAAGAGCCTTCCTTGTCAGAATGCTCTTCTTCTCCTTCCATATTACAAAATCCTCCACAAGGTATTAGCCTAAGTTCATATTTGGTTTCTTTTCCTTGCTTTGACCATATTTTAGGTCCAAATCCAATGGAAAACTCATTAACTCTAACCTTACATAGTTTTGCAACTATAAAATGTCCACCCTCATGGATAATAATTAAAAAACCTAATAAAAATATAATTTTTATTGCAGTTATAATAAAACCCAAAATTGTCCTCCAAATTCATAATTTGCCATTTACAACTCATTTGTTTAATCACAAAATTATATTACTAATTTCATAAAATACTTTTAGTTTTACAATATGCTAAAAAGTATAAATGCGAATGGAAGTACAAATATGATGCTGTCTATTCTATCAAGCATTCCTCCATGTCCGGGAATAAGCTCGCTAAAATCTTTTATGTCACAGTATCTCTTTATGCTTGATGCTGCTAAATCACCTATTTGACCAACAATACTTAGTACTGCCATAATACATCCTATTAATAAATAATTTATTCCTACACCCCATATAGTATTACACAAAACAGCAAAAAGTATACCAAATAATATTGCTCCAACTACTCCAGCGACAGCTCCTTCAACTGTTTTATTAGGACTAACAGCTGTTAATTTATGCTTTCCAAAGTGTCTTCCTATAAAGTAAGCAAATATATCACTTCCCCAAGAAGCAATTAAAACAAACCATATTAATATTTTTCCATTTAAACCATGATCTAATTCCATATCTCTAACCAAAGATAAATATATTAGCATTAAAGGTATATAGCAAATACCAAGCATAGTTACAGCAATATCTTTTACTGTCTTTTTTCCTTTAGATAACACCAATTCTGCAAATAATACTACTAACGAAACTGGTATAATTGCGATTAGAATACTTGTAAGTAATCTTTCATCTACAAAATGTGTAAAAGCAATTAAAATGCAATAAATATACCCCAAATACTGTGATGGATTAGCCTTATTCGTAGATTTGAAACAGTGAAAGTACTCATACATACTTATACAAGCTATAATCGCTGTAAAAATATCCATAATGATTGTATTTGAGAATATAAGTATAATTGCAAGAACTGGAAGTGTAATTACTCCTGTTATAGTCCTCTTAATTGTCTTAGCCCTTTTTTCTTTTTCCATTATTAAAATTTCCTTCCGATTTTATTGGATACAATTTTTCTATTACATTTTACATAGTTTAAAATGCAATATATACTAATATTTATAAAAATTTTTTTACAATATTACTTGCCTACTCTTCTGTGCCTTTTTGAAAATTCTTCTATTGCATTATCTATATCATCTGTTGTAAAATCAGGCCAGTATTTATCTAAAAACATAAACTCTGAATATGTTATTTGCCAAGGTAAAAAGTTACTTGTTCTTAACTCTCCACTTGTGCGAATTAACAAATCTGGGTCAGGCAAGCCTGCTGTATACAAATTATTTGAAATAGTATCTTCTGTAATATCTTCTATATTTAGCTTGCCTTCTTTAACCTGTTTAGCAATCTTTTGAGTTGCTTTAACAATTTCATCTCTGCCACCATAGTTAAAAGCAATATTAAATTTAAGACCAGTATTATTTTTTGTCTTCTCTTCCATTTGAATCATTTTTGTTTTAATTTCTTCTGGCATATTTTTTTCTCTATCACCAATAACTCTTAATTTAATATTTTCTAGGTCTGCTGTTTTCAAGAATTTGTCTAAATACATATTAAGAAGTAGTAAAATTGCTCCTACCTCTTCTTTTGTTCTTTTCCAGTTTTCAGTTGAAAAAGCATATACAGTCAAAGCTTCTATTCCAATTTTATTACAATATTTTGCAACAGTTTCTAATACTTCTGCACCTTTTTTATGTCCAAAACTACCATCTAATTTATGTTCTTTTGCCCATCTTCTATTGCCATCCATAATTATGGCTATGTGTCTAGGCATAATTTTATCTTCCATAATTTAATTTCCTTTAATATTTCAATTTTCAATATCACTTTTGCTAACTTTTACCAATAGCAATATCTTAGTACAATTTAAAACTATTAAACTGACATTATTTCTTTTTCTTTTTTATCAGCTATTTCATCAATTTTAGCAACATATTTATCTGTTTCTTTTTGAATTTTATCTTCTAAAGATTTTTCTTCATCTTCAGATATTTCTTTATTTTTTAATTTTGCTTTAGCTTCAT
>CAMMLF010000072.1 GCA_946497585.1 uncultured Clostridium sp. | reverse complement strand
TAACGCAATTTTTAACTTCAATATTATACCGTTTATAAACTGCTATTACCTGCACGAAATTGATATTGATTCTATAAAAGAACTTTTTAAAGTCTGCGAATTAAGACGCCTGAAGCCCCGCAGAATTAAAAACACAATGGCACTTCTAAATCAGCTGATAAAATATTTCCAACACCTTGGAGTGATTGATAGGAGCTGCGTTTATCAGGTTAAAAAAGTACAAGACAAAAACCATTTTGGAATAGAAAACTTAATTTTTGAGGGCTTTTAATGAGCAAAATGAAATTATTTAAACAAGCTGAGCAAATGTTTTTAAAAGGCTCGACTGTTAGTGAAATCTCTTTAGAACTTGGGATTGCCAAAAGGACTTTGTTTTATTGGAAAAAGCAATATGATTGGGATAAAAAGCGAAAAGAATTGATGTATGATAAATCCCTGTTCAAAGAAGATTTGCAAAAGTTTGCCCAGAAACTTATGGATAAAATCACAAATTGTAATAAAACTAATAGCCATATAAGCCAAGCAGAATACTATTCCCTTGTGAATATTTTAAACTTTCTCCCTGAATTGAAAGAAAACAATACTCAAAATGAAACACACCAAATAAAAACCGAACTTTCCCCAGACTTCATCCGCCAAATCGAGCGTGAAATTTTAGGTATAGAATAAATCCTGCAAATTTTTGTGCTATCCTTGTAGAAAAGGAGTGAAGTATGAGTGAAAATAAATTTACGTGGCTACCATTTTTTAAAGAACTTCTCAATAGTATATGTAAAAATTCGAATCCAAATTCTTTATATAAAGAATTTAAAAAATTTTTCCCAAACAGTTATAATGATATTAATCAATTAGATCCTTTAACATATATATGCTCAATTTGTGGTGGCCCAAAAGTTGTTATTGAAAGGTCTCAAATTGCGAAAGAATCCTTTAATTTGAAATCCAATGTTATTTCAGATATAACTGGTATCCCTAGTTTTGTGAATGCTAATTATAAATTTTTTCATGAATATTACAAAAATGGGAAAAATATGACTCCAATTATGAATGATTTATGGAAATTTGCAAATGATATAAACAACGGCATTATCGATGAAAGTTTGTTCAATAAACTACTTACATATAATGCAATAAAATTAGCAAAATTAAGCCAATTTATATATATTTGTAATCCCGACAAATATTTTTCTTGTGATACAACAATGTTAAGTTATATTGGGAATCCTTCAGTTGAACAGAATTATAGTTCATTTTTAAAAATACAAAATATATGTAAAGAAAAAATGGAAAAACCATATCAACTTTCAGAAAAAGCGTGGTACAGTTTAAAGTCTTACAACAATTTAAACCAACAAAAATCTAAAAAATTCTGGCTTTATGCTGCTGGAGAAAAATCATATAAATGGGAAGAATTCTATAGAGAAGGTATTATTGCATTGGGATGGGATAATTTAGGAGATTTGAAAAATTATCATTCTCAATACGAAATAGCACAAGAATTGCAAAAATACAGTTCAAAAGACTCATATCCTAAAAATGATTCAAAGGCAAATTGGGAATTTGCAAATAAAATGAATATTGGAGACATAGTTTATGTTAAACAAGGCTTGGAGCCAATTCTTTTAGGAAGAGGAGTTGTTGCATCAGATTATATTTATGATGATATTAGAAATAAATATAAAAGCATTAGAAAAGTAAATTGGACACACAATGGCATATATAATGTAGACTTCAATGAACTTGATATTAAACAATGGAATCAAAAAACATTGACGGATATTAGTGAAAATAAATATAAAGATTTTTGCAAGAAAATAGAAAAAATCTTTAACAATAATGCAAAGGAAGATAAAAATATGAATTCTCAGCCTCTTAACCAAATTCTATATGGTCCTCCAGGAACAGGAAAAACATATAGCATTCAAAAATATATTCAAAATCTTTTGAGAGAAAATCCTGGATTAAATACAAATAGTGAAGAACAAAAACTAAATGACATAGTAAAAGACTTAAGCTGGTATACTACTATTGCAATTTCTATGTATTTAAATGGCAAACAAAACAAATATAAAGTTTCTGATTTAATGAATCAAAAAATTATTAAAGCATTTGCACTTACTAGAGAAAATAAAAACCTAAGAGCTGCATTGTGGGCACAAATGCAAATTCATACATCTGAAAATTGCAAAACTGTAAATTATACAAACAGACAAGCTCCTTTTATTTTTGAAAAAAATGAAAATTCAGAATGGTATTTAACTGAGGATGGTATTAAATATGTAGAAGAAAATCTAACTGACCAAATTACACAATACAAAGCCCCAAGTAATACAAGAAAAATTGAAGATTTTTATAAATTTATTACATTTCATCAATCATATTCATATGAAGAGTTTGTTGAAGGTATAAAACCAAAAATTGATGTAAATGATGACTCTTCAACAATATCATACGAATATAATAGAGGTATTTTTAAAGAAATTTGTCAACAGGCAAACTCTGACCCTGATAATAAATACTTATTAATTATTGACGAAATAAATAGAGGTAATATTTCGAAAATATTTGGAGAGCTAATAACTTTAATAGAAACAAACAAACGAGTTCGTCCAAATAAAGAACGATATTTTGAAAATACAAAAGTTGACAAAGAACAATTATTGGTAACCTTGCCATATACAAAATCAAAATTTGGAGTACCAAGTAATTTATACATTTTAGGTACCATGAACACTTCTGACCGTTCCATTGCAAGTATTGATATTGCTCTTCGTCGTCGTTTCAAATTCGTTGAGATGATGCCAAGACCAGAAAAACTTGTAGATGAAAATAAGCAGCCACTAATGGTAGGTGATATTAATTTACAAAACTTACTAAAAACTATTAATGAAAGGATTTCTTACATTTTAGATAGAGACCATCAAATTGGACATAGCTATTTTATGAACTGGAAAAATTATGATATGACAACGCTAAAAAATGTTTGGTTTGATGAAATTATGCCTTTATTAAATGAATATTTCTATTCTGATTGGGATAAATTGCAAGCGATTTTAGGTAAAGCTAATGAAATAGGTGTAGAAAAATCTTTTATTGTGAAAATTAAAAAACCTAATTTGCCATACGAAGCAGATTGCAGTGATGAAGAAGCTTATTATAACTTCTCTAAAAAAGAAGAAACCAGCGATGATGACTTCAAAATGATGTTGAAAAATGCGATATTGATATAGGTAAATCTATGGCAGAACCTATTATTGTAAAAGAATATGCAAAAGTTGAGATAAATGACAGCTATTTAGATAAGTTGCAGGCTTATTTGAAATGCCAGAAATTAGAATCTGCTCTTAAAGTTTCAAGACATGGCATAAAAACTAAATCTTGGGTTGGTGTTATCAAATATAAAAATCTGCATTTAGAAATTCTGCCTAAACTCATTTCAGAAGATGCAAATAATGACAAGAAAATTTCAGAAGAAGAAAGAAGCATAATCCTAAAAAATCTTATTTTTATGCTTTCTTACACGAAAAATCTTGATATCAAGACAAATGATAATGCTAAATTATCAACCGAAAAAAATCCATTTATTGAAATTTTGATTAGAGAATTTGCGACCTCTTTATTTGAGGCTTTAAAGCGCTTAACGCCTAAAAGATATGTTAGAGAAGAAGAAAATTTGAATTACTTAAAAGGTAAAATAAAATTTAGCGAAAACATCCGTTATAACTGCACAAACCAAGCAAAATTTTATTGTGAGTATGATGAATTTTCGGAAAATAATCTTCTAAATCAACTGTTTTTATTTGTTTCAACCTGCTTGTATAATATTTCTAATAACAGCTACAACAAAAAAACTTTAAAATTTATTATTAACTATTACTCAGACATCTCCTTTGTCAGATTTGATAAATTCAAAGCCAGAAAAATTAAACTTACAAGAAATCAAGAACTTTTCAAAAAGTCATTTAATCTTGCAAAAATGTTTGTAGAACAGACAAGTGTTGATTTATCTAAAAATAAATTTGAAAATATTACACTTGTTTGGGATATGAACAAATTATTTGAAGAATTTATTTTTGAATTAATAAAAAGAAAAATTCCTGAGTGTGAAGCGATAGCTCAAAAACCAAAGCGTTTACTTAAAAGAGAAAATGTAACTCGCCGAGATACAAGAATTGATATTCTAATACAAAAACCTCAAGTCATTATTGATACCAAGTATAAAAAATTCACGGATTTTGACGATATTTCAAGTGCGGATATTTATCAAGTGACAACATATTGCCTATTACATAACTATAAACGTGCAATATTGCTGTACCCTCAATATGATAAAAAAGCGCCGGATATATGTGATTACCAATTGAACTGTGCTGAAAATAATTATTACATAGATTTTTGTACTGTTAATTTAAAGAACAATGACTTGAAAGATAAAGAAGTACAAAATTCAATAATTGCTAAAATTAAAAGCATAATAGGTAATTAAATATGATTGTTTATTAAAAATCTACAGTCTAAAAGTTTTATATAAATTTATGCTAATATAATTTCTATGACAAAGGATTTTCGAATATTTTTAAAAGGTGAAGAATGCACAAATAAGGTAATAAAATACCAAAAAGTTGGGAAAAGTTATCACGTTATATTTAATAATGGTAAACAGTATACATATGCTGATTACAACGTTAAGATAATAGAATCTGCATTAAAAGATGAAAAAACAAAATCCTGTTTTGAATATTTAAAAGACATTGCTTGTGCTATTGGTTTAACTCAAAATGGTGAGAATATTTTGTTATCCAACTATAACAAAATAGATTTTATTGATATAAATAGTATGTTAGGCAAATATATAAGCAATAAGCTTACAAATAAAGTTGACAAATATGTACAAAATATTATTTATCCATTTGGATTCAATAATAGTCAAGCTTTAGCTGTTGAAAGAGCATTGTCAAATGAACTAAGCATAATCCAAGGCCCTCCAGGGACTGGAAAAACTCAAACTATTTTGAATATTATTGCTAATATTGTTATGCGAAGACAAAGTGTTGCAGTTGTTTCAAGTAATAACTCTGCGACTAAAAATGTACTAGATAAACTAAAAAAATATGATGTTGATTTTATTGCTGCATTTTTAGGAAATCTGGAAAATAAACAAGAATTTATTAAATCGCAATCAGAAATACCTAATATTTCAAACTGGAAAATAAATGCGGAACAATTTACTGAATTAAACAATAAATTAAAAGATGATTATAAAGAATTACAAGAAAAATTAGATATACAAAATAAATTAGCCTTACTAAAGCAAGAATTTTCCAATGTAGAATTAGAGCAAAAGCATTTTTTAGAGTATTATAAAACTCTTGACGTAAAACAAGAGCCTAGATGTATAAGAAATTCTAAAACCTCTTTAGAAATGTTAGATATGATCTTTGCTTGTGAAAATTATAAAGAAATTTCACACGATAATATTGTAATAAAATTTCTTTTAACTATTTTTGAATATTTAAAGTTTTGGAATAGAAAACGACTAATATTACATAATTTAATTAGGAAAAAGGAATACTCTTTAGACTTTTTAAAAGCTCAATTTCAACAAAAATTTTATGAATTAAAAACACAAGAATTAAAATCAGAGATAAAAAAACTAAATGATAATTTGTTAAACTATGATTTTGCTTCAAAAATGAAAGCTTATTCAGAGCTTTCAGCAAAAATGTTTAAACATTATTTAAGTGTAAAATATAACAATCTTGGTAGAGAAAAGTATAAATTAGAAGATCTGAAGCTAAAATCTAATTCATTTATAGATGATTATCCAGTAATATTAAGCACGACCTATTCTTTAAAAAATTGTCTATCAAATGATGTTATGTATGATTACATTATTATCGATGAAGCATCTCAAGTTGATCTATGTACTGGAGCTTTAGCATTGGCCTGCGCAAGAAAAGCTGTTATTGTAGGAGATTTAAAACAACTACCTAATGTTGTCAATAATAAAACAGCAGAAATAACAGATAATATTTTTAAACAATATCAATTAAATGAAGCATATCGATATAAAAATCACTGTTTGTTATCCTCTATTACAGAATTATTTAAAAATGCTCCCAGAACACTATTAAAAGAACATTATCGTTGTCATCCTAAAATTATTGAATTTTGTAATAAGAAATTTTATAACAATGAATTAATTATTTTAAGTGATGTAAAAAGTAGCAGAATGCCTTTAGTTTTGTGTTACACAACAGAAGGTAATCATGCACGTAATCATTATAACCAAAGACAAATAGACATGATTGTAAATGAGATTATTCCAAAATATAATATATGCCTTGATGATAATTCTTTAGGTATTGTAACACCATATAGGAATCAAACAGATGCATTGCAGAAAACTTTTAAAAACACTACAGTTAAGGCCGATACAGTAGATAAGTTCCAAGGACAAGAAAATAAGGTTATAATTATTTCTACCGTAGATAATGAGATAAGTGATTTTACAGATAATCCTAATCGTCTTAATGTTGCAATATCAAGAGCCATTGAACAATTAATCCTAGTTATTAATCCTAATGAAATGAGTAAGGATAAAAATATAAATGATCTTGTAAATTACATCAAATATAATAACTTAGAAATTTGTGACAGTAAATTATATTCAGTATTTGATTATCTTTATAAATGTTATGAACAGAGAAAACAAGAAATTTTAAAAAAACATAAAAAAATATCGCAATATGATAGTGAAAACTTAATGTATATTTTTATCAATAAAATTATTAATAAATATTACCCGAATCAATTTAATGTAACTCCCCATGTAATGTTAAAAACTATTTTAAAAGATAAGTCTTTATTAACTACTAATAGAGAATTACAGTATGTGCTTAATGACTTAACTCATATTGACTTTCTTATTTATAAAAACATTGATAAATCTCCATTTTTAGCAATAGAAGTAGATGGCTATAAATACCATTCTGAAGGAACCAAACAAGCCCAAAGAGACATTTTAAAAAATGAAATTCTTAAAAAATATGGTATTCCTTTGTTAAGATTTAAAACCAATGGTAGCAACGAGAAAGAAATTTTAATAAAAACAATAGATAATATAAAATACTAAATAGTAGTCTTTAAACCAGTTTATTTTTCACACTCATTTCGCTATGCTCCATTTCAGTTACAGGCTCACAAGTTTTACCATATGTTCAACTGTTGGCTTTGCAAAAATCATCTTCAAACCCTCTTATATTATCAAGCTCTATATTGTACCTTTTGCCTTGCTTGTCAACACAAGTTGCGTAATCTATTTCAGCATCAGCAAACTTGTTTTTCCAAATACAAATCAGCAATCCAATTTCTTGAGTTTTTAAATTCAAAACTTTTGTTCCGTATAAGTGATAATCTTTTTCTGTCATTATTTATTCCTTTCAAGTATCAAATCTGAATAGATATCATCAGGCTTTTGTGGGTCTATTAAAAACTCCTTTATAAACACAAATCTTTCTCCGTATGTATTTTCACAAATTACAGTATCGAAGTTGTAGAAGCTAATTACTTTGTAATACTCATTATCAGAGTTTTCAAAACCTCTAATCTTTTTAAGTCTGTATTTTTTACCTAATTCAATCATTGTTACCTCTTATCAGCAATGACATTCATCACTCTTAATGAATCAAATATCAAGCAAACTCTTTCAAAATGTATCATTCAGACACAATTAATTTTTGAATACTTTTTGTAAACGGTATTTAAACAGGATTTAAATACCATCTAAAAATTTTTGTTGTCAGAATAATTTATAAAATAAGCGTTTACTGTATCAGAATCTCGTCTTAAATTTTCGAC
>CAMMLF010000071.1 GCA_946497585.1 uncultured Clostridium sp. | reverse complement strand
GGTGTGTGTTTGTATAGCAATTCTTCTTGCCACAGTATTCACAATTGTGCTTTTTATTATTTATTAATTTCTTATTCTTTTTTCGTGGATTTTTAGGAAATGCAAAGTTTGTATAATCTATTGATATTTTGCTTGTCCCCACTCTCGTGATGTCTGCGCTTCCATTAGCTTTGCATACAACTTATAAAAGTCTGTGCCCTTTTCTGCGCTATTCTTAAGTCCTTCTGCTACATCTCTTTCAAATTTCAACTTTGCTATATCCTCTTCTCCACGAACAATATCTGATAAGTTTGTAACCGCATATCCTTCTGTCTTTCTTTGTAATAATCTTTTGCTTAATGCAGTTCTGTATGCATATTCTTTTCTTGCATATTCTTCATTTAATCTTTTATATTCTGTTAAAGATTTTTCTGCTTTTCCCATTGTTTCTTCTATCTCATGCCACATCTACAGCACCTCCTAAAAAGGAAGGTCATCTGCAGGTGCTACTATATCTGTATCATTACTTGTAGTATTTTCTTCTTGCTTGCCTTGTTGTTCTTTCATTATTTCGTCGTATTCTTTTATATATTTATCAAAGCCTGTACTCTCTAAATTTTCTGCTTTCTTTATTTTCTCCTGTATCCAGTTAGGTATTTTTATAAAATTTTCCCATGTCTCTGCATCTTCCATATCAAAATAATATGTATCATCTAGCGTTTGAACACTGCTACCTTTTGGTAAAGACATTATTCCTGCTATATTGTTGTATCTCTTATTGTTCTTTTCTTCTAAAATAATTTGTAATTGGCATGCTTTATTTAGTACTGCTAAGATATTAAATCCTTGTAATTCTTCCTCTGAAAAAGACTTTCCTCTCCATGCCTGTAGGTCTTTTCTTAGCGTGCTTTTTTCATTTAAACTAAAACTATATTCCTTGCTTATTGTGCGTGGTTGCTTTTCTCCATTTATTTCTACGTCTTCTCCTAAGATGTTCCATATCATCATAAATCTTCTTTGTGTTTTTCCAAATTGTTCATTTCTTTGTAATCCTAAATCTATAATTGCACTAGACACTGCTGTGTATACTCCATTCTCTAATTTTTCTATTGCTTGTCCTCCGTTATCACTTGCTATCATACTCATAATTAATTTTCCTCCTTATTATTTAAACTTTTACCTCTATTAAGTTCTAATCTTCTTTTAAATTCTTCTTTAAGTTCTTTATCTTGTATATATAAATTCTCTTTTTGTTTATCTAAAATACTTCTTTCGTATACTAATTGTTCAAATGTATAATTCTTTATTATTTCAGAATACTTATTTTCTTCCATCAGATTGCCTCCTCCCAATAATCTTTTTCTTGTTGTCTTTCTTCTCTTCTTTGCTCTCCTTGTAGCTTTTCTGCTACTTCTTCTAATTCGTTTTCTGCCTCAAATTTAACATCATTTATTAAATCTATATAATATTTATCGTTTATATCGTCTACTAATATGTCTAGTGTTCTTACTATGTTATCTAATTCATCGTATCTATCTTGATAATCCATTACTCTTCCTCCTGTTCCTCTTCTATTTTTTCTTCTATATCTCTTTTTCTAAATTCAAGTTGTTTATTATTTAGATAATATTTGTTTAAATATTTTGCTAATTCAGTGTCTTTTATATCGTAGCTTTCTAGTTTTCTATAGAAGCTAGTCTCATTGTCTGTAGCTATTAATATAAGTTCTTTTAATTCTTTTTCAAGTTTATCGTAATTTTCTTCTAGTGTTACGTATTCCCATATTCTCTCTTCAAGTTTTGTTTTAGTATCTTCTAATTCTTTTTCTTTTAAAATTAAATTTTTATATTCATCGTTATCTATAATTACAAATCCCATTTTTCCTCCCTCTTGCATTTTTTCTGTATTTGTGCTAAACTTAAATACAGAATGCATATATTTATATGTTTTATATAGAAGTTATTTCACATTCGCAGTCGTGATAACTTCTTTTATTTTTGCTATCTTTAAATCGTCTCTGTTATAACTGTTTTGTTCTAATAATGTTCTAATACATTCTATTTGCTTATCTTTTAGTTCTATTTCTTTATATACTGTAGATAAATCATCTTTTAAATCTTCTACTTCTGCTCTTAAATCTTTGTTTTCGTCGCATACTTTCAAATTTTCTTCTTTTTGTTGTTCTATTAGTTCGTCTCTTTCTGCAATCGGATGTATAAACATATATCCTGCCGTTGCAACTCCAACAAATATTCCTGCCATTATTCCAAAAAGTAACATAACTCCCATTTTACATTTCCTCCTCTAAAAATCTTTTTATTGCCATTTTTGTCTCTTCTTTGTAGCAATCTTCTACTTTGTCTTGTAGATAATCGAAAAATCTTTCTAGCTTTTCTTTGTTCATATAAGTTCCCTCCTTTCTTTTATTTAACTAATGCATAAACTATTATTGCTATCCATGTTGTGCAAAATCCTAGCAACATTAGTCCGTTTACTACTGCTTGTCCTATTTTGCAGTATATCGCTTGTTCTCTTGTCATTTTTATCACTTCCTTTCCAATAAAATATTTTGTAATAATTTTAAAGTCGTTTCTGCTTCTATTCTTTTTCTGTGTTCTTCTTCATACAACTGTCTTGACACAGTGTCTCCGCCAACTTTTATTTTCCATCTACTACCGTATTTTTTTCCTTCTATATCACCATTATGTATCATTTGCAGAGCTACATCATGTCCTATATTTTTTCTTCGCATAAATTCATTAAGACTTATCCACTTTTCTTCCACTTAATCACTCTCCTTTACTTATTTGTTAAAATCTTGTATAATTACCTCGTACATAAAAAAATATTTTAATTAATAGAAAGTGAGGTGTAATTATGTCAAAAAAATATCTGTCTAAGAAATATTCTAAAATTTTCACTTTTAATACAGTTTTAAAAACTTTTAATGACCATTCTAAATCAAAAGACAAATTAATCATTCATACTTCTAACGGATTATATATCGGTAATCTTAGAGAGCCTATTGATGCAAATGATTTAACTCTTAATGATAATGATGATTTTTCTACTGTTTATAACAAAATGTACATATCCGCTCTTAACAAGTATGAAAGCAATGAAAATTCAGAAATTTCTGAAATAACAGAAAATCCAATTACAATTGAGCTTGAAGATGTTTTAGTCGTCACTAATGCAACTCGCATAAAAATGCCTTTTGTTGAAATTTTTGTTGATCAAATCATTGGTTTTTCATATGGCTCAATTGATTTATAATTTCAGAACTAATTTTGGGAGTATCAGTTGTAATAACAACTGGTGCTTCTTTTAACAATTCTTTTAATTCTTCCACAGTAATTTCTATTTTCATCTTTTTTCCTCCTAACTTACTTCTTTTGCTTTCGTTTCACAAGTTTTGCTTGTATTGTTTGATAAAAAAATATTTGGAAAAATGTAGTCAATTGGCTTATCAAATATTTTTGATAATTTAATACAAGTTTCTATTTTAGGAGGATTTTTTGAATTTTCAATATTAGAATACTGTTGTTGTGTTACTCCTAAAAATCTTGCAATATCGGTCTGTGTGCGGTTTCCTCTTAATTCTTTACATTTGTTAGTTCTCATATTTCCTCCTCCCCCGTCACAAGTTTTTCTTGTTACTGCAGTTATATTATCACAAGCAAAACTTGTTGTCAATAGTTTTTTACAATTTTTTCTTGTTTTTTATTTACTTTTACAAATTTCACTTGTATAATATTCTTAGAGGTGTTGATATGAATAGAATTAAGCAACTTCGCGAAGAATTAAAAATTTCTCAAAATGAATTAGGAAAAAAATTAAATAAAACACAGCAACAAATAAGTTTATATGAAAATGGAACTAATGAACTTGATTTAGATGGATACTTGATTCTTTCTAAATTATTTAATTGTTCTATTGAATATATTGCGGGCAAATCAGACATAAGAAATCCAGAGGAGTTAAAAAATATAAAACATGCAAATTCTGGTGGATTAGATACGAAAGGGCTAGATGATGAAGATTTGAAGGAATTGCAAAGACAAATTGATTATATAAAGAAAATGAAAGGAAAAAAGTAGAGGAATAAAGAAATGGAAATAACCCCAAATGAAATTTGTTTTTTAAATTATATAAATGGTTTAGATCATTCCGATAATTTACCAGATTATTGGAAATATACTTATGGAATTAATCCAGATAAAGTAACTAAAAAACTTATAGATACAGGCTTATTAGAATTTAGAATTAATATAGAAGCTAATATTTCTAAGTTGACAGTTCCACAATTAAAAGAAGTGTTAAAAAATAATAATCTAGCTGTAAATGGTAACAAAAACGATTTAATAGCTAGGATATTTGAAAACATAGATTTATCATATTTAGAAGATAAATTTTCTACTAAAAGATTTTGCTTAACCAATAATGGTAAACAAATGATACAGGACTATTATTTGTTTATAATAAATCAGAAAGAAAATTACAATTTTAAAGATGAAGACATTTTAACGATTTATCAAAATTTTTCTGATAAGGATAATGTTTCTAAGCTAATCGAACTTTTTAAGTTTGTCATAGATAATGATTTATCAACAAAGAATTATAGCGATTTAGATTTGAGAAGCTTGCAATTTTATCAATTTTATTTAAAAATTGATAAGTATACTGAAGCCTTATTTTATTTTATAGTTAATTATAAATTGAAGTTATTTAACTTTAGAACAATTGGCGATACAATATATTTAGATGATGTGTCTTATATTACCTTTGATAGTACTTTTATAGATAAACTAAAAAATATTATTAGCTTGTCTGACGCTTCTGAAACTGATTTGAGAAATATAATTTTTCAAGAGCAAATAACTGCAAGTTTACCGTTTAAATATTTCTCTAATGACGAATGTTTAACAATACTATTAGACCTATTAAATGGTAAGGATTTTAATATTAAAAATTACAAAATTAACAAGCCATTTCAAAATAATCCCAACTATATTTATTATTCAACTAACAATAATGATTTTAGTAACGGTTTTGAGACAATAAGTATAAAAGTAAAAAATAATTCAAATAATTTTATTAAGAATATTATTAAAACTTTTAAGGAGAATTTTAAAAAATAATATGGAATTATTAGCTTTAGAACAAATAGCCAAAAAAGAAAAAATAGATATTGTTAGTTGTAAAATGAGAAAAACAAAAGCTAGAGTAATTGAATATGATAATACTTGTATTTTTATGGACTATTCGCAAATACATACTTATACAGAAGAAAAATGTTTATTAGCAGAAGAACTTGGTCACTATTACTATTCTGCTTATTATACGCTTAATTCTGATAAAGAATTTATAGACAAGCAAGAATACAAGGCTCTAAAATGGAAATCACTTGCGTGTGTACCTTTAAATTCAATTCTAAGCTGTTTTTATAAACGGCATATGTAATTTGTCAGATATTGCAGAAGAATTAAACGTAGAGCCGAATATGATAAAATTTGCGTATAACTATTATAAGGAAAATGGAATGTTAGTAACAAATGATGAAGCATTAGAAATAATGCTTTAAATTATAATTATTTAATCAAACGGAGCTTTGTATGGCGAGAAAGACTAATTTTACAGTAAACGGAAAAGAATATTATAGAGTAACAAGAACTATTGGTAAGAAATCCGATGGCACTCCGCTTCGTAAAACTTTTTATGGCTCTGGTATTAACGAAGCAAACGCTAAGGCTGATGAATATATGGAAAGCATAAATAAACGGAATGAGTTCTGACTATAAGGAAATAGATATAAATAGTCTAACAGAGACCTGGTTGTATGAAATAAAATTAAAAGATAATAATTTTAAGCCACGGCTCTTTTACTAAATATGAAGGTATATATAGAAATTATATTAAAGATAGCAAAATAGGTTTTTTAAAAGTATTCTCTTGTAAAACTATAAATATTCAAAAATATTATAATGATTTATCTGAAAATGGAAAAACTGAAAGTCAAATAAGAAATTTAAATAAAGTTTTAAAGGGCGCTTTTGATTACGCACTACAAGAAGGTTATTGTCTTAAAAATCCTTGTCAGTTTGTCTCTATTCCCAAATTAAACAATGACATGTTTGATGAGGTAGAGGAAAATGAAGATATTGAAATATTTAACAATGAAAGTATTGATAAAATCGTTCGAATTTGTCATCTTAAAATAGATGAGGGAACTAATGACTACTTATATTATATGATATTGCTTGAGCTAGGCAGCGGATTAAGGCAAGCAGAGATATTAGGATTACAAAACGGCAATGTTAATAATGAAATTAAAGTAAAAAAGCAATTACAAAAAATAAAAAAATTTAAAAATAAGGAATGTGTAGGATATGAGACTAAGTTAATTACTCCTAAAACATTAAATAGTATAAGAACAATTGAATTACCGAATGTGATAATAGATGTGATAAATAAATATAAAATTATTCAAGAACAAAAATGGATAGAGCAAAACAAAATCTTTGACGAAAACGCTTTACTATTTACTTCTTCTACATGTACTGCACTAGACAGTTCTAATCTATTAAAACGTTGGAAAAAATTTTTAAAGGAAAATGATATTGAATATAAAAAATGGCATTCTTTAAGACATAGCTATGCATCTCTTCTATTTCAGATGGGTGCTGATATAAAAACAGTACAAGAATTGCTAGGACATGCTGATATAAACACTACATCTCAAATATATGTGCATGTGTTCCCAGAAACAAGAAAACAGGCTGTGAACTTATTAAATCGAAAACTAATGTGATAATAGTGTGATAATAGTAAAAAATAGAGTATCAAGATTTCTTCTGAAACTCTTGGTACTCTAAACCTTTGGTCGAGGCGACAGGGATCGAACCTGCGACCTCATGGACTATTTGAACAATTCCATGCAATTTTATTCGTTTCTGAAATATTGATTTTTCAAAGTTTTTTGCATTTTTTATTTCTATTCATTTCTATATTATTCTATACTAAAGTGATAAAAAAGTGATAATTTTTGTGTTAAAATTACATATAAATATTGCATTACTATCTATCTGCTAAATATTATAACATATATAATATTTTTTGCAAGTATAAGAGCTAGACTAACTAGCTCTTACTTCTTTATTGATATTTCTTAGCATAACCTTGAAAAAACGTTGATTTCTCAACGTTTATCAAATGTTTTATTTAGTTATTCTCTAAATATTCCATATATGTATTTAAAAATCTGTCTAAATCATTTTGCTCTACTTCTCCAACTTTAAATTTTATTTCTCGTTCAGAAATTTCAATAAAATCGTCACACTTCACAACACTATCTTTCTTTAAATGATTTTTCTCATTTTTATTCAACGGTTTATTGTATCTATATTTCATTTGTTGTTGATTTGAAGTTAATAAAAAACCAAAATAACTATCTATATCTATTGCTTGTCCATCATCTATTATTACTAAAAAATGATTTTCTCCTGGCTCTCCACTTTTATATTGATACTTTGCTACAAATACTATATCGCCTATATTAAAGTTTTTCATTCTTCCTTGCCTCCTGCCTTTGAAGTATAATAAATGACTTCTTCTTTTGATAAAGCATAATCTTTTGATTCTTTTGTTTTACAAAAGTCAGAATATTTTTTTACTAGTCCCTTTTCTTGGGCTTTTTTTACTAACTCTGATGCTTTTTTTCTATAATCTGCACTAACCATTTTTATACCTCCTTTTTCTATTATATGCTGTAATAAAATAATTATACCACAATTTTATGTAAATTTCAATATCGTAATTATTTTATTTTCTGCCATTATTTTATCACAAAAGGAGATAAAGTCAATATTTTACTGTAAATTTTAAAAAAAGTATTACTTCAAGCAAAATTGACGCATTTAAATCAATTCTAAGCCGTTTTTATTTATTAGACATATAACTTGTTATTTAATAACTATTTTCTGTCCTACATAGATTAGATTAGC
>CAMMLF010000070.1 GCA_946497585.1 uncultured Clostridium sp. | reverse complement strand
CTAATTATTGGAACACATATAAAAAGAAAAATAAATATGCTGAAAATATAGAATTTAAAGACATAGTTAAAATTTTAAAAGAATTTTTAGATAGTATAAACTAATTATATTATAGATTGGAGTAAAAAATGAACGATAAAGAACAGAGCAAAAAAGCAAAAGAATTTGCTGAATTTTGGAAAGGTAAAGGGTATGAAAAAGGTCAAAGCCAAACTTTCTGGCTACAATTATTGAGTGATGTATTTGGCATAGATAAGCCAAGTGAATTTATTGAATTTGAAGATCAAGTACATATTGATAAAAATACAGGTTTTATTGATGGATATATTCCGTCAACAAAAGTTTTAATTGAACAAAAGAGTATTGATAAAGATTTAAGAAAAGGAATTAGACAATCTGATGGAAGTTTATTAAATCCTTTTCAACAAGCAAAAAAATATATAGCAGAATTACCATTATCAAAACATCCTAAATATGTTATTACATGTAATTTCAAATCTTTTTTAGTATACAATATGGAAAATCCAAGAGGAGAACCAGAAGAAATATTATTAGAAAATTTAGAAAAAGAATATTATAGATTACAATTTTTAGTTGAAACAGGGAATGAACATTTAAAAAGAGAAATGGAAATTTCTATTCAAGCTGGAGAATTGGTTGGGAAATTATATGATGAGATATTAAAACTATATATTAATCCAGAGAATGAAGAAACACTAAAAAGTTTAAATATGCTTTGTGTAAGATTAGTATTTTGCCTTTATGCAGAAGATAGTGGATTGTTTGGTAAGAAGTTAATGTTTCATGACTATTTATCTAGGTTTGAGGTTAGAGATTTAAGGAGAGCATTAATTGATTTATTTAAAGTTCTTGATACAAAAGCAGAAGATAGGGATCCTTATATGGAAGAGGAACTATCTCAATTTCCTTATGTTAATGGTGGTTTATTTGCAAATGAAGATATAGAAATTCCAAATTTAAACGAAACTGTAAAAGAATTGTTATTATCAAAAGCAAGTGAAGATTTTGATTGGAGTGAAATTAGTCCAACAATTTTTGGAGCTGTTTTTGAAAGTACATTAAACCCTGAAACAAGAAGAAAGGGAGGAATGCATTATACATCGATAGAAAATATTCATAAAGTAATAGACCCATTATTTTTAGATGATTTAAAAGAAGAATTGCAAGAAATAAAACACATATCAGTTATAAAAACAAAAAAGAAAAAACTTACAGAGTTTCAAGATAAATTAGCAAACTTGAAATTTCTTGATCCTGCTTGTGGTAGTGGTAATTTTTTAACAGAGACATATCTTTCTTTGAGAAAATTAGAAAATGAAGTTATATTTGAACTTACAGGTGGGCAAATAGGTTTAGCAGATGAGAACATCTCTCCTATTAAAGTTTCTATAGGACAGTTTTATGGAATAGAAATTAACGATTTTGCTGTAACTGTTGCAAAAACTGCTCTATGGATTGCAGAAAGTCAGATGATGAAGGAAACTGAAAATATTTTACATATAAATCTGGATTTTTTACCTTTGAAATCTTATACAAACATAACAGAAGGCAATGCCTTAAGAATTGACTGGAATGACGTTATACCAAAAGAAGAGTTAAATTATATAATGGGGAATCCACCATTTGTGGGAGCAAGACTAATGAATGAAGATCAAAAAGAAGATATTGCTAATATCTTTAAAGGAACAAAGGGTGCTGGTAATTTAGACTATGTTAGCTGTTGGTATAAAAAAGCAACTAAATTCATTGATAATACTGCGATTGAAGTAGCTTTTGTTTCAACAAATTCAATTACTCAAGGTGAACAAACATCAATACTTTGGAAAGATATATTAGAAAAAGGCATAAATATAAATTTTGCTTATAGAACTTTTAGATGGGACAGTGAAGCAAAAGAAAAAGCTAGTGTGTTCTGCGTAATAATAGGATTTAGTTTTAATATAAGAAAAACAAAAATTATATATGAAGATACAAATATTTTTAAAAATGTAAATAACATTAACCCATATCTAGTTGATGCTCCCAATATTTTTATTGAAAGTAGAAATAAGCCTTTATGTGATGCTCCTAATATGGGAATTGGAAATAAACCAATAGATGGAGGTTTTTATCTTTTTACAAAAGATGAAAAAGAAGCTTTTGTGAAAAAAGAACCAAATTCCGAAAAATGGTTTAAAAAATGGTATGGTGCTCAAGAATTTATTGAAAATAAACCTAGATATTGTTTATGGCTAAAACATTGTCCACCTAATGAGTTACGTCAAATGCCAGAATGTATGAAAAGATTAGATGCAGTGAAAAATTTTAGATTAACTAGCAAAAGTGAAGGAACAAGAAGAATTGCTTATGAGCCTACAAGATTTCATGTTGAAAACTTTCCTACAGGAACATATATTGTTATTCCAGAAGTAAGTACTGATAAAAGAAAGTATATTCCAATAGGATTTATGACTTCAGATGTATTATGCAGTAATTTAGTAAAAATAACTGAAACTGCAAGTTTATATCATTTTGGAGTTTTAACGTCAAATGTACATATGGCTTGGGTAAGATCTACTTGTGGTAGATTAGGAAATGGATATAGATATTCGGTAAATATTGTATATAACAATTTCCCTTGGTGTAATCCAACAGAAGAACAAAAGAAAAAGATAGAAAAAACAGCACAGGCAATACTTGATGCCAGAGCATTATATCCAAATAGTTCTTTAGCAGATTTATATGATGAACTAACAATGCCAAAGGAACTTAGAAAAGCACATCAAGAAAATGATAAAGCAGTTATGGAGGCTTATGGATTTAATTGGAAGAAAATGACCGAATCTGATTGCGTAGCTGAACTTATGAGAATGTATGAAAAATTAATACAATGCTATAACAAGGATGTGTAAAAATATGTTTAGAAAAAAAGAAAAAAACAAAATAGAAAATGAAAGTAAAAAATTTGTAACCGATTTTATATTGCCACTATATCTTAATCAAAGATTTGTATATGATATTTTAGCAATAAAAAATGATGGATTTACAGAATTCTTTGAAATTAAGGACAAAATAGGAAATAGTAATGAACAAGATGCAAATATAAAAGCAACTCTTGGTACTAATAACGACTTTGCGTTGATACAAGCTAATTTGGATGGAGAAATAAATACAAAAACATCTAATGATAATAATAATGAAAAATCTTATAAAAAAACACATACTCCAACTTCTTTATTTATGCAAGTATACCAGTATTTAAATGAAAATAAAAAGATTACTAAATTAGAAAATTTATCAGATTTAGATACTGTTGACAGTGGAGATTTCGTAGAAATAAAATCTAACATTGAATTAAATACAATTGTTGAATTTTTTGAAACTCTCGATAAAGTTATTGACATTACAGAAGCTTTTTCTAGTTTTTCTTCAATTGATTCGAAGAAAACTATAAAAAGGAGTCCACTTTCTAACATGAAAAAACCTATAGAAAATACATTAAAGGCTTTGGTAAATGAAAATAATAATGTAAAATATGGTATTTGTAAATTAGAGGAAAAAGAACTCGTCGTTAAGCTAAACAAAGATTATTTTATAAATAGTGATTATTCAGAAATAAAAAATGGTAAATTTAAAATTATAGGAAAAGTATTAGAGATAATACCAGAAGGAGAAAGTATACTTTTAAATCGAGAAAATGCAGTAGGATTATACGATCCAAATACATTTAAAGAAGTAAAAGAATCTTTAAACTCTATACCTAATATTAATTTTCAAGAATTTAAAGATACTGTACAAGGAAAGACTATAGTAATAATGCCTATTGCAATTTGTATATAATATAAAAAAGTTCAAGAAGAAGGTGAAAATAAAAATGAATGATCAAAAAGAAATTGAACTAGAACAATACAAAATATTTATTGAATCAGCTGAAAAGAACAGTGATAGAAGAATTACTCAAAACAATATATATCTAACCATAAATTTAGCCTTTATTTCATATATTTGCACACAAAATTTAGATTTTAGACATAATTTAGTTGTATTAATAGTTGGATTAATCATCTGTACTATATGGTTTTTTACAATTTCCAATTACTCAAAAAGAAATAAAGTAAAATTTGATATTATAAATGAAAGTGAATATGGTAAATTATATAAAGAAGAATGGAAAAGAATATCAATTCTAACACCACTAACGGTGTATGAAAAAATAAGTTCAGGAATTTTTGCTTTATTATATATAGCATTATTCATAATAAAAATTTTTTAAGAAAGGATGTGAAAAAGATGTATAATCTATTTATAAGTCATTCATGGACATATAATAATACATATGAAGATTTAACAAAATTACTAAATAACGCAAGTTATTTTAGTTATAAAAATTATTCCGTGCCTAAAGATGATCCTATACATAATGCCAATAATGATAGAGAACTATATAATGCAATAGAAGAACAAATAAGACATGCCAGTGTTGTTTTAATTCTTGCAGGAGTATATTCATCATATAGTAAATGGATTGATAAAGAAATAGAAATAGCACAAAACTTAAATAAACCAATTTTAGCTATTGAACCTTGGGGCTCAGAAAAAACATCAGCAAAAGTTAAGAATTCTGCTGATAGAATTGTAAGGTGGAATACAGATTCAATAGTAAGTGCCATAAGAAATATCTCATTATAATAACTAAGGAGTAGACTAAACTACTCCTTCAAATTTTCATTTTATATGTGTAGGAACTGTTTAAGAATATAAACAGTTTTTCATCTTATTTTAGTTTTAGATTTCTTTTTGGTTTCTTTTTCTATTTGTATTTTTTCTTCCTCTAACTTTTGATGAAGTTCAAATTTCTTTATTTTTTCCAACCTTTTAAAAATATTATCACAAAGTCTTATTTCTTCAGCAAGTGGTGTGATTTTTTTAGAAACTTCTATAATTTTATTTTCTATAGTTTCCTTTTCATCTTCTGTTTTAGCTCTTTTGTGCTTTCTCCACAAATTCTCTCTTTCACTTTTTAGTGGATTAATTTTCTCATAAGCAGATTTTTGATGATTAATTAATTCTTGTTCCGTATTGATGTTATTTTTACATACAAATCTAACTTGTTTAGAAAATTCATCCATTTTCTTAATTTCATTTAATAATTCTGGCGTCATTTTCGTTATATTGGATTTTAAGACATTTTCTGTATTGATGCCGAATAATTTCTCATAATGAAATATTAAATATGAAATAGAGTCTTTAAATTGCAAACATTTCTGTTTTTCATTATTATAATTTTCATAAGTCTTATTAATCAGTAAATATGGCTCTGGAAAATATGGAAATTCAGGCTGTGTTTCTAAAATTCTTTTATAAATATTTTCTTTTGAATATTGATTACCAAATTGTCTTTCAATTCTCGTATTTCTTTTATAAGGTTCTCGCCTAATAGATAATGTATTGTTCTTTTCAGTAACAATATAATCTAAATCCTGTAATATTTTAATAAATTCATTATAATCCCTAGCATTTGTTATTGCATAATCAATACTATCTTTCATTAGTTCTTTATAAAGACTGCTTGTAGCAAATTTATTATATCTATCATTTTGATATTTGTGCTTTAATATACTTAATCCATATTCTTCACAAAGCTTATCAGAAGTATTTCTCATTATCGCATAATCTTTTTTGGTATTACAAAATCGTTTACCATCTATAAATGAAACAGAATTTAGTACAAAATGGTTGTGTATATTGTCTGTATTTAAGTGTGTTGTGACAACTACTTGAAATTTGTCTCCCCATATTTCTTCAGCAAGTTTTACTCCAATTTCATGTGCTTTTTCTGCTGTAACTTCTCCTTTTACAAATGATTGATAGCCATGATAACATTCTATCCCACCAGTTTTAAAAAATTGCTTTTTCACATTAGTCATTTCATAGAAGGCTGTATCTGGCATACAATTTATACCTGATACATATAGTTTATTCTCGGTCTTTTCTCCATTAATTGCATAATCTATCAACCTATCTAATCTACTTTTAAATTTCCATAGTTTTGTTGTTGCCATATAAAGTTCCTTTCTTTTGGGGTAGAAGATATACTTGCTCTAAACTTAAAACTAAATCTCGTATTTGATGTAGTAATGGAGTAAACTTATCTTCTCTCATATAACCTTGATATCTGTTGTAAGTTCTTGCCATTTGATTTAAGTTATTTGCCATACCTCTTAATTGAGAAAGTATTTCATAAAATCTTTCATCTGGTTGTTCTTTTAACTTATAATCTAAAATTATTTTTCTAAAAAATTCTGACTTATTTAATCCAGACTTTTTGACTTTCTCATCAAAAATTCTTTTTTCATCTTCATTTAAAAATACGTTGATTTTTATATTTCTAGTTCTCACTTTTTCATCTCGCTTTCTATTTTTTTATTTGGGTTTGGGACTTGTCCCATTCTTATGTGTATTTGCATGCGTGAGTACAAATACGTTGCTTGCATATTCAAGAAATTTAGAAAGTACTCACTTTAAAACTCCTATTTTTTTGAATAAAAAGTAAGCCTCTTTACACCCTAAAAAGAAGATTTCTTTTTCTTCTATTGATTGCATATCAGTATAAATTTCTACTAATTTTGAAAGTGCAAAACACTCTTCATTTGATAAATTTCTATCTTTAATATCTCCTTCTAGAACCCAAACTAGATTTTCATTTTCGTCCATAAATTTATGAAATTCCTTCTGTAATTTTATATATTCTTTATTTGTATTTCTTAAATTTCTTCTAATATCTTCTAAATATTCTTCAAACATATCTTCATATTCTTCATAAAAAGTTTCTATTTTTTCCATAATCTTTTCCTCCATTAAACATAAATTAATTCTTTAAATATAATTTCTTCAACACAATTTTTAATATTGTTCATGCATCTAACCCATTCCATTTGATTAGTAGCTTTTAATTCTTCAGTTATATCTTCTTGCTCCATAAACTGTTTCATTAGCAAATTAAATCTTTCATTTGCTATTTTGTCTGTTTCTAATAAATGACTTCTTAACTTATTATCAAGCCATAAACAAATATATTCTACTTTCTTATGCTCCAGTAAATATTTCAATCGTAATTTTCCATATTTACTAAGTTCTACTGCTTTTACACTCGCTGAATCAATTAAATTTGGAAAGTAGTAATCGCCTTTTCTTATATATTCAATTCCTGTTTTTTTATCTATAAATCTTTCTTTTAATTCTTCATTTTCCATATCAAACTTCTCCTTTTTCTAATTTTCATATATTTCATTAAAATTATTTGCATATAAAAAATCTAAATTATCATAATGTCTTTGCTCATAATTTGCAAAATTGCCTTTTGATTTTCCTCTATAGTTATAATTATTATAATTATAGTTAGGTCGTAAATTTTCCGTGTCATGACTCGGAGATTTTACGGTTCTTGACTCGTAATTTTTACGAATCACTTGTATAAGATTTTTATCATGTTCTATTTTACCTACATAAATCAAATTAGGTTTAGTAGAGCCTTGTTTTTTCTCATATATTAATTTACAATCACTCAATTGTTTAAATGCTTTTGTAACTGTCTTATCAGATAAATTTAATAATTCTTGAACTTCTTTTCTAGTAAATATTAAAAATACATTTCCTTCTTCATCTAACCAATTATTTTTTATAGATAAAGTTAGCCTATTTAATAGAAATCCATAAAGGATTTTGCTATCTGAATTCAATTTGTCTTTATAATTTTTATTGAAAAACAATTCCATTGGTATTTGATAATATAGATGTTCAAAACATTCATTAGCTTTATATGGGATAAATTCCATAGGCAAGTTCTCCTTTCTTTGTAATATGAAGAACTTTGAAAATATTGATATTTAGCTAAAAAACCTTTGTTGAAATATTGTTGAAACTTTTTTTGAACTTGAAAAATTTTGTTGAAATTTTTTGTTGAAGAAACTTAGCATATTTTTTAGAATTTTATAGAATGTAAAAAATTATGCTATTCTTCATTTTTATTGAAAAATAGCATAATTTATAACTTTTGGATTTCTCCAAATTCTCTT
>CAMMLF010000069.1 GCA_946497585.1 uncultured Clostridium sp. | reverse complement strand
GTGGGGGTTCAAGTCCCTTCATCCGCACCAATGACGTTTCTGTTCGAACTAATAGAAGCAGAATTGATATAAAATCAATCAGATTTCTGATTGATTTTTTCTTTTGCGAAAAATTCAATGAATTTTATTGCTGTACAAATTCCACGAGTTATGATGGTACGTCATAACTCATAGGGGGTTAGGACTTATGACAAGTCAAAGTCCTATTTCTCAAAGAATTTGATGGAGAATATAGAACTACACTTATAAACTTTAAAAAATATAAACTTGTAATGGCTAAACTCATGGAAATGGAACCAGCAGAACAAAATAGAGTTGTAATGTATTTGTTAAATATTATCTAACGGCAAAGAGGCTATCCCAAATAGGACAGCCTCTTTGCCGTTAATTCTCAAGTTTTACCTTGAGTTTTTTTGCCTTGATGTGATAGTCACATTTTTTTGCTGCTTCGTAGTCGGCCTCCGAGAACAGAACAACGATATCGCCTTCTTCCATATCACGCATTACCATTTCGATAAAATCGTACGGTTCTGCGTTGTCTTTTGAGGAAAGCAAAGCACAATATTTTCCGTTCCACATAGCAATACCATCACTAGAATTATTAGAAAGATTAAAGACTTCATACTTCCTTGCATCCATCGGTTTAATTCCAGCTAATGTTTTGCTGTTCCGCCATTTCTCATGAAGCTCTTGCAAAAGCTCATAATCAGCGATAATTGTCGCTTGACTCTTTCTTCCAACCATCGGCATATTAGCCACACTCCTTCCAAATTTGAAATGGTTATTAAGAGTTGCGTATTTATATTATATCAAAAGAATGCTGAAACATCAATAAAATTAGTAAAAATACACAATAATTATTGAAGGAGGAAATATGGCTAAGCTGACATTCTTTTCTGTCTTGAAAAGCAACTTAAAATGTGCTTTTTGTAAAAATGAAAATTGTCCCGTAAGGTATATGCCGAAAGGAAAAAAACTCAGTTTTACGATGGTACAAAATATGTTACAAGATGTGAAAAAGACAAGAAGGCATATTTCGAGGCTAGTCTGAAAAGGCGGCTTCCGTGATAAGCTAGCCGGCAAAACAGAATGTATTATTTAGAAAGGTAATATATTCTGTTTTTTGTGAGATTATTTTTTGAAAATATATTATTATATATTGAAAATTCGATATATTTGCCTTATAATGATATTTAGTCAATCAAATATAAAAAAACGGAGGTAAAATTATTGAAAGATATTGATAATAATAATGCATCATTTGAAAACATAAAACACATTGATGAAAACGGTGTTGAATTTTGGTATGCAAGGGAGTTGCAAAGTGTTTTAGATTATAAAGAATGGAGAAAATTTGACGGTGTAATTCAAAGAGCGATAAAAGCATGCGAAAACAGTAATATCAATGCTTCAGACCATTTTGTCGGCGCCGACAAAATGGTGTCAATTGGCTCAGGAGCGACTAGAAAACAAATAGACTACAAACTAACTCGTTATGCTTGTTATTTAATTGCACAAAATGGAGATAGTAGAAAAAAAGTAATTGCCTTGGCACAAACATATTTTGCAGTTCAAACTAGAAAACAAGAAATTAGCGAAAGTGAATACCGTTTGTTAACAGAAGATGAGAAGAGATTTTATCAAAGAGACTTAACTAGAAAAGGCAATTATTCACTTAATCAAACTGCCAAAAAGGCAGGTGTTAAAAATTTTGATAAATTTCACAATAGCGGTTATAAAGGTTTATACAATGGAGAAACTGCTGATGACATTGCAAAAAGAAAAGGACTAAGATATAGAGAAGATATTTTAGATAATATGTGCAGTGAAGAACTTGCAGCCAACTTATTCCGCATTACACAGACTGAGTCAAGATTAAAAAGAGATAAAGTTGCTACAGAAAAGAAAGCTTGTGATACACATAATAAAATTGGAAAAATAGTCAGAAAAGCTATTAAGGAAGCAGGGCGGAACTATGCCAGAAGATTTGCCAACGCCAAAGAAAAGTTTAAAGCAACTAGAAAAGGAAAACATTAGAAGTTTACAAAAATAGAGATTGGAAGTGATAGCATGCTCTGTACGGCTAAATAACTGTACAGAGCATTTATTATGCCAAAATTTAATGTAGAGAGTAGTTAATTTTATTCTGAAAATAATTTTATTAAAAAAATAAAAATATTTTAAACTTTTTTACACACAATAATATCTAATAAAGTATAAAGCAAAAACAAAAGTTTAAAGAGGTACAAAAAATGAATAACAAAAAAATCAAAAAGCCAATTTTTATAATAATATTAGTAATTATCATATCATTAATAATCTTTACCATTTACTCAATTGCAAATAGTAATAAAGAAAAAAATCCAAATTCGGAATTGAATCAAAATATAATAAATGAAATAGAAAATTTAACACAAGAAGTAAATGAAACAAATAACACACAAATTAATGAAACAGCAAACGAAATATTAAACAATACTTCAAACAATACCGTAGAAACAAATGTAATAGAAGACACAAGTCAAGATGAAAGTAATAATCAACCAGCTAAAGAAAATCCACCAGATAGCAATGCAAATCAAGGAAGCTCAGAAAGTAATAATAGTGATATTAGTGTAAATACTGGCGAATTTGATAGCACAGTAGCATTTATAGGTGATTCAAGAACACAAGGGTTAATAATGTATAATGGCTTAAAATATGTGCAGGATTATTCATATATAGGATTGATGGTTGATACAGCAGTTACTAAAAAATTTGTAAAAACAGATAATGGCAATAAAATTACATTATTAGAAGATATGAAAAACAAAAATATAAAGAAAGTATATATCATGCTGGGCGTAAATGAACTTGGCTGGTCATATCCGCAAGTGTTCAAAGTAAAATATGGTGAATTAATAGATGAAATTAGAAAAGTCAAACCAGACTGCCAAATATATTTGCAATCTATAATACCTGTTACTAAGAGCAAAAACAATTCAGATAGCATATACAACAATACCAACATTGCAAAATTCAATGAATATATTAAGCAAGTTGCAAATGAAAAGGGTGTTCATTATTTAGATGTTAAATCTGTATTAGTGGACAGTGAAGGAAATTTGCCAGAAAATGCAAGCACGGATGGAATACATGTAGGAAAAACATATTGTCAAAAATGGCTTAAATATTTAGAAGATAACTCATAGAAGTAAAGATAATAATTAAAAAATGCCATAAAGAGCAGATTATAATCAAAAAATTACAAATAATATTGTAATAAAATAAATAAAATTAAGTATTGACTAAAGGAGGAAAGTATATATAATATATACGGAATTAATATGAAAAAATATGTAGGAATAATAGTAATCATAGCAATATTTGCAATTTTAATAGTTTGTACAATAGTGAGAAGAAATCTAAATGATGATATACAAATAAATGTAGATGAATTAGCAGATAGAATAGCAAGTAGCAGTAGTTTTGAAGATGAACTGGCAAAAATAGATGACGAACTTGCAATTGAATTGTATGGCTTCGAAGCAAATGGGATAGAAGAGATTGTATCATATCAAGGAAGTGGAGCATCTAGCGAAGAAATACTTGTATTAAAAGTAAAAGATGTAAACGACATTAATAATGCAAAGGAAAAAATTGAAACAAGACTAAAAGAAAGAGAAGAAGCTTTTGCAAGCTATTTGCCAAAAGAAGTAAGCAAAATTCAAAATCATATTTTAGAAGAAAAGGGAAACTATATAATTTTGTGCATATGCAATGATTACAATACAGTAAATAAAGTAATAAAAGATTTCCTAGGATAGGAGCATAATAAATGGCAGCAGTAGCTCAAGAAATACTAATTGAATATATAAAAGAAAATCAAGATAAACTATACAAAATAGCATATACATACACTAAAGATAAAGATTTGTCATTGGATGTTGTTCAAGAATCAATTACAAAAGCCTTAGAACATATAGGCTCATTAAAACACGAAGAATATGTAAAAACATGGTTTTATAGAATACTTATTAATGAATCAATAAAATCTTCAAGAAAAAATAAAAAGCTAGAAGAATACGAACTGTTAGATAATGTAGCAACTGACAAAAAATATGATGAGGAACTTATTGAAAGCATTGACATATACAAAAATATACAAAAGCTAAATGAAAAATTAAAAACAGTTATAATACTTAGATTTTTTGAAAATTTAAAAATTGAAGAAATTGCATATATTACAAAAACAAATGTAAGCACTGTAAAATCTAGGCTTTATAAGGGGATGGAAGAATTAAAAAAGAGTTTAGAAAGGAGTGATTGTATATGAGTATATTTGAAAAAGCCAAAATGGCATACGACTCAATAGAAGTTCCGCGAGAATTGGAAGATACTGTTAATAGAACAATTCTAGATAGCAATGTGGTTCAAAAAAGAAATGCAGTTAAGCAAAATAGAGTAATTAAGAGTAATAAAGTATTCAAAAATGCAACTAGAGCAAATAGACCTTTGATTGTTTTTAGAAGTTTTGCTTTGGCGCTTATTGCTACATTTGCTTTATTTGTAGTATTACTCAATACAAATGAAAGTTTTGCAAAAGCTATGCAAGATATCCCAGCAATAGCAGGAATAGCAAAAGTATTTACTGTTAGGGAATATAAAGAAGAAAATGAGACAGATTTAATAGATGTTAAAGTTCCCGCTATACAAAATACAGGAAATTCAGATTTGGAAAATAGAATAAATTATGAGATTTCTTCAAAAATAAATGACGTTATTGAAGAAGCAAGAACTAGAGCAGAGGAATATAAAAATGCTGTACTTGCAACAGGTGGAACAATGGATGACTATATTCCTACAAGAATAAACATTGATTATAAAATAACATATCAAGACGATAATTTCATATCTTTTGTAATAACAAAGAGTGAAAGTCAAGCTTCAGCATATCAAGAACAATATTTTTACAACATAGATATTCAAAATGGAAAAGAATTAAATTTGAAAGATGTTTTAGGTGCAGATTATAAGCAAATAGTAGATGAAAGCGTTGAAAAGCAAATAAAAGAAAGAATGGAAAGCAATTCAAACAATATGTATTTTACGAAAGAAGAAGGCGGATTTTCCGGAATTGAAAACGAATATCAAGACTTTTATATAAACGAAAACAAAAAAGCAGTAATTGTTTTCCAAAAGTACGAAATTGCACCGGGATATATGGGGATTCAGAACTTTGAAATTCCTAATGAGTTAATTATTTAAATATAAAAAATTAAAATTTAATATTTAAAAAGCTTAAGGTTTATGGATAACCAAAAATCCAAATATAACAAGGAGAAATTAGATACAAAAGAAATGGTTTTTAGTAGCATAGTATTTTTATATATTTTTCTACCATTAATGCTTTTAATATATTTTATAGTACCAAAAAAATTCAAAAATCTAGTAATGATAATAGCAAGTTTCATATTCTTTGCATGGGGAGAAATTAGATATATTCCTATTATGCTACTTCTTGCTGTAATGGACTATTGGTGCGGAAATAAAATCAATCAAAACTGGGAAAACAAAAAGGCTAAAAGAAAATATCTGATGATTGATATAACTGTAAATTTACTGATTTTGTTTTTCTTCAAATACGCAGATTTTATTATATCAAGTATTAATGGATTGTTTAGAATAAATATTCCACTACTTAATATACCTCTACCAATTGGTGTATCGTTTAATACATTCCAGTCATTATCATATATTATAGATGTATATAGAGGAACAATAAAATGTGAAAAAAGTTTTTACAACTATTTAACATACACAACATTGTTCCCTCAAATAATAGCTGGACCAATTGTAAGGTATGAAACAGTAGACGAAGAATTAGTAGATAAAAAAATCAGTATGGACAACTTCTCGTGCGGGATGAGAAGATTTATAGTTGGACTTGGAAAAAAAGTATTAATTGCTAATAATGTAGGGGTTTTGTGGAACGTTATTGAAAACGGAAATTTTA
Source organism: uncultured Clostridium sp. (assembly GCA_946497585.1). Taxonomy (GTDB): domain Bacteria; phylum Bacillota; class Clostridia; order TANB77; family CAG-508; genus CAG-793. Next base: position 2,177 of record CAMMLF010000069.1, on the reverse strand, counting down.
ATGAGATGAGCAGCGTTCTAGCATGGCTTGGAATAATCTCATTTGCTTTACAAATATATTTTGATTTTAGTGGGTATTCAGATATGGCAATAGGACTTGCTAAAATATTTGGTATGGATTTTGATGAGAACTTTAATTATCCATATATAAGTAAAACTATTACAGAATTTTGGAGAAGATGGCATATAACTTTAAGCAGTTGGTTTAAAGATTACATCTATATACCACTTGGAGGAAATAGAAAAGGTTTAGCTAAACAAATTAGAAATATTCTAATAGTTTGGGCACTTACACGGTGCCTGGCATGGAGCTTCATGGAACTTCGTTTTGTGGGGATTGTATTTTGGAATAATACTAATTATAGAAAAATTATTTCTGCTTAAAATAATAGCTAAAGCAGAAGAAAAGATTTCAAACTTGGAAAAAAATAATAAAGCTCTAGGAAAAATTTTAAGCATTATTTTGAGTGCATTTTCTCACATATATGCAATGTTTTTAGTTTTGATAGGATGGGTTATATTTGCATTTGAAGATTTAAGTAAAGTAGGAGTGTACTTAAGTTCAATGTTCGGATTGAACAATATAAGCTTTGTCAATTCAGAAGCAATATATTACTTGCAAAATTATTTCATCATAATTATTGTTGGAATAATTTGTTCAATACCACTTAAAAATATTGCTATAAAAATAGTTGAAAAGATAAAGAAGATTAAAGCCGAAAAAACTAATGACACAGCAAATATAGCAACAGTAGTAAATAGCGAAGAAGAAATAAAGAAAAATAAATGGACAGGTGTAATTACTGGAGTTTTATGTGTTGGAATTTTAATTATTAGTACAGCAAGCTTAGTAAATAATAGCTTTAATCCATTTTTGTATTTTAGATTTTAAAGCTATGAAAAACAATCTTAAAATTTAGTAAAAGGCTTTTTGCAAAAAGCCATAAAATAATTTTAATAAAGGATAAAAAATGAAAAATAAGATATTCTTTCTAATATTTGTAACAGTATGGGTAATCATAGTAATACTAAATTTTGTATTACCAAAAAGCGATTTTTCAGAACAAGAAAATAGAATGTATGCTACAATACCAAGATTTTCATTTAAAAGTTTTGTAAATGGAGAATACTTGGATGGTGTTAATGACTATGTAAATGACCACTTTGCTTTTAGAGATACATTCTTAAAAATAAACTCTTGGTGGGAAATAAATGTACTTGGTAAAAAAGAAATTAATGACGTATATGTAGGACAGGACTCATATTTGTTTGAAAAATTTGAATTTGGTGAAGAAGAAAAAACAACATTAAATAGCAATATTAAAATAATATCCGATTTTGCACAAAAAATGAATGAGCAAAATATAAAAACATATTTTATACTTGTGCCTAATTCTATTTATATAAATAGCGATAAATTGCCAGAAAATGTGCAAGCTCCAAATCAAGAAGAGATAATTAATATTGCGTATAGCAATACGAAAAATACAGTTAATGTAGATGTAGAAAAATCTTTATTAAATGAAAATAAAAATCAGCAATTGTACTTTAAAACAGACCATCATATGAATAGTGATGGAGCATATGTGGTATACAAAGAGTTTTGCAAATCTGCAAATATAGAAGCAGTACCAACAACTGATTTTAATAAAGTAAAAGTAACAAGTGATTTCTTAGGAACTTTTGATTCAAAAGCACAAATATGGAATCAAGTACCAGATGAAATCTATGTATATCAAAATGAAAACAATATGAATATAAAAGAAGCAATTTATGATACTCAAAACACACAAAGTATATTTAATGAAGAATTTTTATTAACCAAAGACAAATATTCATATTTTCTAAATGGAAATAACAGTAGAGCGATTATAAAAACGAATGTGAATAATGATAGAAAATTATTAGTAGTGAAGGACTCATATGCACATATAATGTCACAATTTTTATGCCAAAATTATTCAGAAGTTCATTTTTTAGACCCAAGATATACAGCGTTTGATTATGAACAATATCCAAAGGAAAATGGCATTACAGATGTATTATTTTTATATAATGTGTCAAATTTTGTAGAAGATAATAATTTGAGGAAAATTAATTGAAATCGCAAAAGTAAATATTTTAAACATTTCTTTCCCTCACAAGAAGGTTCTTTTTCTTTTGCAAATAAGCGTAAAA
>CAMMLF010000068.1 GCA_946497585.1 uncultured Clostridium sp. | reverse complement strand
ATTACTATGATTTATATATGTTTGTTAATTTAAAATGGAATGATATTAATAAAGAAACTTTAAGAAAAGCAATTATTAATACATCAAAAAATAGGGAAACTTTAAGTTATATAGAAAATGCTAATGATTATATAAATTTAATTGAAGATGATTCAGAATTAAAATTATTATGGAATAATTATCAAAAAAATTATGAATATGCTAAAGATATTTCTTTTGAATATACAATAAAATCAATTAAAATAATTGGTGAAATTATTGTACCATTTGAATACAATTTATAAAAAGTAATAAAGTAAATGATTGGTTTATTGAAAAATAGGATAGCAAGGATAAAATTAAATTAAAATAAAATTAAGAAAATACCAAGATTTATATTTTGAAATATGATATAATTGAATTAACTAAAAGAGGTGCATATATGAAAGCAAGAGAATCAAGACTTAATAATTTATTAGAAATACGAAATCAAAAATTTGTTATTCCTGTTTTTCAAAGAAAATATAGTTGGACTGAAAAACAATGTCAAACTTTATGGGATGATATTTTAAAATTAAGTGATAGAGGAATAGATGCGGGACATTTTATAGGTTCAATTGTTTGCTATCAATTAAATGATGAGGAAATGCCTGGAGTAATAAATGAAAAAATATTGATTGATGGTCAACAAAGATTGACAACATTATCTTTAATAATGATAGCTATTGCTCGTACATATAAAAGTTTAGGAGTTGATGGTGAAAGAATTGCAAATACAATTTTAAATCAATATATTTTAAATAATGACTTTACTGGTGAAGATAAATATAAATTAATTCCAACTTATGATGATAAAGAAACATTTATAGCACTAATAAATGGAAGAGAAAAAGAATTAAAAAATTATTCTAAAAACATGATAGATAATTTTAATTTATTTTATGATTATTTAGATGGTGATCAAGAATTACTACAAAAGGTATATAAAGGTATAAATAAGTTGGATATTGTGTATGTTGTTCTTACAAAGAATCAAGATAATCCACAATTAATATTTGAAAGTATGAATTCAACTGGTAAAGGCTTGAGTCAAGGTGATTTGCTAAGAAATTATTTATTATTAGGTTTGAATTCTAATGAACAGCAGGAATTATATGAGACGTACTGGAAACCTATTGAACAAGATTTTGGCCAAGATGATTATACATTAAGATTTGACTTTTTTTTAAGAGATTATCTAACAATGTTAGAGAGAAAAACTGTGAAGTTAGATATTGGATATGATGAATTTAAAGAATATTATGAAGATAAAGGATTAAGCAAGAAAGATATTTTAATTAATCTTAGAAAATATTCAAAGTATTATACAAGAATTTATAGATGCATAGATGAAGATTCTGAATTAAATGAATTATGGAAGGAATTAAAAATTCAAAGGGTAGATGTTGCTAATCCCTTCTTAATGCAAGTATATAGTGATTATGAAGAATCTTTAGAAAAAAATGAATTTAAATTATCTAAAGATGATTTTATTAAAATAATAAAAACTGTTAATTCATATGTTTATAGAAGATATATAGTAGGTATTCCTACAAATTCACTAAATAAAACATTTGCGGTATTATATAATTCAATAAACAAGCAGGATTATAAAAATAGTGTTATTGCAGCATTAATGTTACTTGATTCATATAAAAAATTCCCAGATGATGCTGAATTCGCAGATGCTTTTGCTAAAAGAGAATTATATACATTAAGATTAAAGAATTATACACTAGAAAAGTTAGAAAATTATAATCATTTAAATCCTATTGTAATTGACGGAAATGACATATCTATTGAACATATTTTACCAGAAACCGATCCTAATAATTTTAAGCAATGGTGGAAGGATGCATTAGGTGAAAACTGGAGGGAATTACAAAAAACTTATGTACATAGAGTAGGAAATCTTACTTTAACAAAAAATGTTTATAATACTCAAATGAAGGACTATGATTTTTTAAAAAAGTTAAATGTTGAAGGTGGTATTGCAGCTAGTCATTATCGTTTGAGTGATAGTGTAATATTCGATACAGATGAAAATGGCAATTATTTATTAGATGACAAAGGGGCAAGAATTAAAAGAACAGAATGGAATATTTCGGATATTGAAGAAAGGACAAAAATCCTTGTTAAACAAGCTTTAGATATTTGGAAATATCCTTTATTAACTGAAAATGAACTAAAACCATACAAAAATATTTCAAGACAAGAAAAAGTTGTATATGAAGATATAAGCCATTTACCTCAAATGAATTCAATTATTAATGATGTATTTAATAAATATGATGAATTCATTTCTTGTTTGGATGAAAAAGTTACAAAATTAATTACAAAACATTATATTGCATATAAATATGATTATTCAAATTTTGTAGAAATTATAATTTATAAAAATTCAATAAATATTATATTAGATATACCAGAAGATTTAATTAATGATGAAATGAATTTGGCAGAAAATATTTCTGATAAAGGAAGTTGGGGAACAGGAAATTTAAGAATTAAAGTTAATAATTTAGAAAATTTTGATTACATTAAAAATTTAATATTACAATCTTTAAATAATGAAAAAAATAATTATTAATTTAATTATAATAATGAAAATTTTTTAAATGGAATAGATACGGAACTAATATAAATTGCGTTAAGAGAAACTATTTTTTCTCTTTTTTGTTGAAATAATAAAATATTTTAAAATATGAGAAGTACAAATTTTTATTATTTTTGTATTAATTTTATTAAAAAGTTAAAAAATATGTCAATTTATGGTAATATATTTATATAAATAATTTTTTAGAGGGATAGGTAGCTTATGTTTGATGATAAAAAAAGTTTAAGTGAAACAGAAATAAGAACAAGATATATTACACCTGCACTTGTTAATGCTGGTTGGAGTTATAGCAATATACATGAAGAAAAATCTTTTACTGATGGTCGTGTAATTGATGAAGGTAAAGGTAAATACTCAAGAGGTGTTAGAAAGAGAACGGATTATCTTCTAACTTATAATTCAAGTTATATTGCTGTTATTGAAGCAAAAGATAATAATCATGCAATTGGTTTTGGTATGCAACAATCAATTGATTATGCAAAAATGTTAGATGTTCCATTTGCTTTTTCTTCAAATGGTGATGGCTTTATTCAAAAAAATATGTTAACTGGAAAAGAAACAGAAATAGGATTGGATAATTTCCCTACACCAGAAGAATTATGGAAAGAATATATGACTTGCTCAAATATTAATGCAGAACAAGAAAAAATTATAAAAGAACCATTATATCCTTCAAAATATCCTCTTAGATATTATCAACAAATTGCTATTGAAAGAACTCTTAAAGCAGTTGCAAAAGGTCAAAATAGAGTGTTGCTTGTTATGGCAACAGGAACAGGAAAAACCTTTACTGCTTTCCAAATAATTTATAGATTATGGAAATCTAAACTAAAAAAAAGAATTTTATATCTTGCTGATAGAAATATATTAATTGACCAAACAATGGTTAATGATTTTGCACCGTTTAAAGGAGCAATGACAAAAATAAAAGGTAAATATGATCCATCATATGAAATATATTTAGGATTATATCAACAATTAAAAGGATCAGAAGGAAGAGAAGATTTATATAAAAAATTTCCTCAAGACTTCTTCGATTTAATTGTTATTGATGAGTGTCATAGAGGTAGTGCTGCTGAGGATTCATCATGGAGAGAGATACTATCTTACTTTGGAACAGCTACTCAAATAGGTTTAACAGCAACACCAAAAAATGAAAAGACAATACATAATTATGAATATTTTGGAGAACCAGTTTATACTTATTCTTTAAAACAAGGAATAGAAGATGGATTTTTAGCTCCTTACAGAGTATTAAGAATAGGACTTGATAAAGATATAGAAGATATTATTGTAAAAAAAGGAACTCGTAATACTGACGGAGAAGAAGTAGAAGAAGGCGTTTATGGTGGAGCTGATATTAATAAAAAATTAGTTTTACCAAATAGAGATAAATTAGTAGCTAAAATAGTAACTGACTATTTAAAAGATACAAATAGAAGAATGGATAAAACAATTTTCTTCTGTGTTGATGAAGAACATGCTGATAGAATGAGAAGAGAATTAATTAATCAAAACCTTGATATGGTAGAACATGATGATAGATATATCATGAGAATTACTGGCTCAGATGTGATAGGTAAAATGCAACTTGATAACTTTATTAACCCAAGAAAAAAATATCCAACAATTGTAACTACTTCTAAACTTCTTACAACTGGAGTAGATGCTAAAACATGTAAAGTAATAGTTATTGATACAAACATTAATAGTATGGTTGAATTTAAACAAATAATAGGTCGTGGAACTCGTATATCAGAAGAATTTGATAAATATGCATTTACTATTATTGATTTTACTGGTGCAACTGAATTATTTAAAGATCCAAAATTTGATGGAGATGTTGAGGTAACACCTGTTATATTAACACCAGCTGGCAATAATGATACTAATCCATATAGCATTGGAGACAAAAAAATACCAGTAGAAGAAAAAGATGTAATGCCTGCTGAAAGAAGAAAAGTAAAACCTAAAATTATTTTACCTAATGAACAAGTAAGAGAATTGTATAGACAACAAAAATTAATTAATGAACACGGAGAATTAATTACAGAAAACTTTACCCAGTTTGTAAAAAATAAAATTACAGAAGAATATGCAACTTATTCGATATTTAAAGAATATTGGAATAAAGAAGATATGAAAGAAAAAATTATAAAAACTTTAGAAGAAAAAGATATTTATCTTAATATTTTAGAAGAAGAAGTTGGAGAAGAATATGATCCATTTGATTTGTTAGTTCATGTCGCTTATGGTAAAAAAGCTCTTACTAGAAATCAAAGAGCAAGACATGTTAAACAAAGTGATTATTTTGAAAAATATGGAGAAAAAGCCAGAGAAGTATTATCAATTATTCTTGATAAATACGTAGATGGTGGAATAGAAGAATTAGAAAATCCTAATATTTTAAATATTCCAGAACTAGAATCATTTGGAACGGTTTATCAAATTATTATGGTAATATTTATGGGATTACAAAACTTCCAAAAAGCATTATCAGAAATGAAAAATAATTTATATAGTTTGGAGGCTTAAAAATGGCAATTAATATGAAAAATATTAGACAAACAATGAGAAAAGATGATGGTGTAAATGGTGATGCTCAAAGATTAGAGCAAACTATTTGGATGATATTCATGAAATTGTTTGATTCTAAAGAAGATGAATGGGAGATAAAAGCTGGTTTGCAAAACAAACCTTATGAAAGTGCAATACCAGAAAAATATAGATGGAAAAACTGGGCATTAGATGAAAGAGGAATGACCGGTGATGAACTAATTGATTTTGTAGAGCAGATGTTTAAAGACTTAAAACAATTACCAGTTAATAATGTTAGAGATAAAATAGTTCATGATGTATTCGCAGATACTCACAATTATATGAAAAATGGAACATTATTGAGACAAGTTATAAATGAAATAAATAAAACAGATTTCAATATAAATACTGAAAGACATGAATTTAATGACATTTATGAAAGTATGTTATCTGAATTGCAAAGTGCAGGATCAGCTGGTGAATTTTATACACCAAGACCAGTTACAGAATTTGTAGTTGAAATGGTTGATCCAAAAGTAAATGAAAGAGTACTTGACTTTGCTTGTGGAACCGGAGGATTTTTAACTTGTACCATTGAACATTATGAGAAAACTGGACAAATAAATACTGCTGATGATGTTGAAAGTATTGAAAAAAACATTCAAGGAATTGAAAAAAAGCAACTACCTTATGCTTTATGTATGACTAATTTATTATTACATGGAGTAGATATTCCAAATATAGAACATAGAAATTCACTTACTGGCGAAGTATCAGGTTTTAGTGATAAAAATCAAGTAGATGTTATTGTAACTAATCCTCCTTATGGTGGAATAGAAGAAGATGGAGTATCATCTAATTTTGCAAAAGAATATCAAACAAAAGAAACTGCTGATTTATTTATGGCATTACTTATGGAAAAATTATCTGATAAGGGAAGAGCAGGAATAGTATTACCAGATAGTATTTTGTTTGGCGATGGAGTTAAAAATAATATTAAATCAAGACTATTAAAAGAATTTAATCTACACACAATAGTAAGACTTCCAGAAGGAGTATTTGCTCCTTATACATCAATAACAACAAATCTTCTATTCTTTAATAAAGATCCAAAAGGAACAAAAGAAATATGGTATTATGAATTAGAATTACCAGAGGGACTAGCAAGATTTACTAAAACAAATCCAATTAAAAGACATCATTTTGATAAAGTAAGACAGTGGTGGAATAATCGTGTAGAAAATGAACAAGCCTGGTTAGTTAAAGTAGAAGATATAAAAAATTATAATTTAGATATTAAAAATCCAAATAAAATAGATGAAACTGAATCATATACTATTGAAGAAATCATTGATAAAATGAAAACTATTACAAAAGATAATGAAGAAATACTTTCTAAGTTAGAAGGATTGTTAAGATGATAAGTAATGAGTTATTAAAGTATACTATTTTAAAAACTGCTATTTATGGAAAATTTGTTAAAACAACCTCAAAATTTAAAATATTTGATTTAGATAAAGTAGTTGATGTTATTCCAACAAAACATTTTCAAATAAAACAATCTGAAATAAAGAAAGAAGGAAAATATCCAGTGGTTAGTCAATCACAATCTTTGATTGAAGGATATTCAAATGATTATGATAAAGTATTTCGACCTAATTCTAGCTGCGTAATATTTGGAGACCATAGTAAAACAATTAAATATATAGATTTCCCATTTATAGTAGGAGCTGATGGAACAAAAGTAATTCAGCCCAAATCTATGCTTAACAGCAAATATTTGTATTATCATTTAATTTATAATGTTGCGCAAATTAAATCTACAGGATATACAAGGAATTTTAAATATTTAAAAAAATTAAAATTATATATTCCACCATTAGAAGAACAAGAAAAAATAGTAAAAAAAATAGAAGAATTATTTGAACTTATTGATAAAAAAGAAAAAAATGATAAAGAAAAAGAAAAATTAAAAACATTATTAAAAGAAAAGATATTAGATAGTGCTATTCATGGAAAACTAGTAGAAAATGATTTATCATTACCAGCAATTGACGTTGAAGAAGTAAAAGAAGATATTCCTTTTGATGTTCCAATAAATTGGAAATGGTCATATATTGAAAACTGTGTACAAATAAATCCTAGAAACAAAATTAATGATGAAATAATTGTAGGATTTGTTCCAATGACAAATATTTTGGGTGGTTATGAAAGTAAAATTGTATTTGAAAGCAAGAAATGGAAATATGTAAAAAAAGGTTATACACATATAAAAACAGATGATGTAATAGTAGCCAAAATAACTCCTTGTTTTGAAAATAGAAAATCAGCTTATATTAAACATCTTCCATCTGGATATGGGGCAGGAACAACAGAAATACATGTTTTAAGAAATATTAACAACAAAATGTATATGAAATATTTATTATGGTTTGTTAAAACAAATTATTTTATAAAAGATGGACAAAATCATTTTACTGGAACTGCCGGACAGCAAAGAATATCAAAACAATGGTTGAGTAAATTTTTAATTCCAGTTCCACCGTTAGAACAACAAAAGAAAATAGTAGAAAAAATAGAAGAATGTTTTAAACTTATTGAGCAACTTTAAATAGTTGCTTTTTTAATGCCTTAAAACTAAATATTATAACAATAAATTGAAAGGAGATTAGATTATGTTTTATAGAGAAGACAAAATTTTTAATTATACTAAAATGAGTAATTATCATTTGAAAGATAAGAATTTGTCATTAAAAGCTAAAGGTCTATTTTCTATTATTTTAAGTTTACCTGATAATTGGAAATTTAGTAATGAAGGATTATGTTCGTTATGTAAAGAGGGAAAAATGGCAGTAGATAATGCTATTAAGGAATTAAAAGATAATGGATATTTACAACTTACTAGAAAGCAAAATTCTTATGGCAAATTTTATTATGATTATGAAGTTTATGAAAATCCACATACCCAGCACGGGCACCCGGATTTACCGTTTACGGATAAGTAGTAGTAATTAATAACTTAATTATTAATAAACTAAAAATAAATAGATAAAGTTGATAAAACAAAATAAATTTTTTT